>JBATLA010000285.1:0-4178 GCA_049669945.1 Polyangiales bacterium
GTGCCGGCGAGCCCGGCGCCAATGACGACCACATCTGCCACGGCCGAGACTCTAGCCCGCAGCGGAGCCGGCCGCAGGCGGCGACTCCTGTGACTCTTCCTCGTCGCGGAGCTCGTCCGGATCGTACGGCCGCTCGAAGTCACAGGTCTCGTTGACGCACTCGAGCTTCGGGTTCTTCTTGCCACCCTTGGCAACCAAGAAGTCCGTGCCGCACTTCGGACACGCTTGGCCGATGGGCTTCTGCCAAACGCGGAAATCGCACGGCTCGTCCGAGCGGTAGTTGGTGCAACCGTAGAACGGGCGGCCACGACCCTTCGACTTGATCGGAATGATGTCGCCGGTCTTGCACTTCGGGCACTTGTAGCCGAGCGGCACCGGACGCGTGTGCTTGCACTCCGGGTAGCGCGAGCAACCGAGGAACCAACCGTTTCGGCCCCAGCGCTTGTTCATCTTCGCACCGCACTCGAGGCAGTCGTATTCGGTGAGCTCCGGCTCCTTCGGCTCTTCGATTTCCCCGTCGGGCCCGATGTTCAGCGTGTAGCGGCACTCCGGGTACGTGGTGCAGCCGATGAACGGACCATTGCGGCCCCAGCGCTTCACGAGCGGGTCGCCGGACTCCGGGCAGTTCTCACCGATCTCGACCGGGTCGGGCCACCACTTGCCCTTGTGCTCCTCGGCACGGGCGATCTGTGCTTGCAGCCGCTCGTGGAAAGGCTGCAGCACGTCGAGACGCTTGGCGCGCGCCTCTGCGACCGCGTCGAGGTCGTCTTCGAGCTTGCGCGTGAACCCGATGTCGGCGAGGTCGAAGTTGTCGGCGACCAGCTTGTCGATGACCAAGATCCCAAGCGGCGTCGCGACGAGCTTGTTGCCGTCCTTTTCGACGTAGGCGCGCGCTTCGACCTTGCTGATGATCTCCGCGTAGGTGCTCGGACGGCCAATGCCTTCTTCCTCGAGCTTCTTCACCAAAGTCGCTTCGGTGAAGAGCGGAGGCGGCTCAGTCTGCTTGTGGTGCATCTCCGTACCAGGCGGAATCACCAGATGAAGCGCTTCGCCCTCTGCGAGCTCTGGAAGCGAGTCGTCTTCGGTGCCATCGGAGGGGCTCGCCTCTTCGCCGGCGAGCTCTGCGGTCGCGCCGTACACAGCTCGCCATCCCGGAACTTTCAGGACACTGCCACTCGTTCGAAGCCCGTAGGTGCGATTGCCTCTCGTCGCCTCGATCTCGACGCCCGTCTGATCGAACACGGCCGGCGTCATCTGGGACGCGATGAATCGATCCCAAATCAGCTTGTAGAGCCTTCGCTGCGGGTCCTTGAGGTACTTGCTGACCGCCTCGGGTGGAAGGTCCAGACGCGTCGGGCGAATCGCCTCGTGAGCGTCCTGCACATTTTGCTTCTTGGTCTTGAAGACGTTGGGCTTGTCCGGCACCGAGTCCTTGCCGAACTTCTTGCCGATGTAGTCGCGCGCCTCGTTCACCGCGTCGGGCGAGAGCCGCACGCTGTCGGTACGCATGTACGTGATGAGGCCGACCGTCTCGGCGTTCTTGCCGCGGCCGAGCGTGATGCCTTCATAGAGCTGCTGCGCGAGGCGCATGGTGCGCTTCGGCGGCATGCTGAGCCGGTTGGCGGCATCCTGCTGGAGCTTCGACGTCGTGTACGGAGCCGGCGCTTTGCGCGAGGCTTTGCGCTTGGTGATTCCCTTGACGGCGTAGTCGGCGACCTTGAGGTCCGCGACGTAGCTGCTCGCGTCTTTTTCGGTGAGCGCCGCCAAGCGGGAGCCGACTTTGTCGAGCTTCTTGCCGTCGACGCTCTGGAGCGCCGCCATGAACGAAATGGGCTTCTCGCCCTTGAGCCGGGCGTCGACGAGCCAGTAGTCGGTCGCAACGAAAGCTTCGCGCTCGTGGTGGCGCTCGACGATGATGCGAAGCGCGGGTGTCTGGACGCGCCCCGCCGAAAGGCCAAATGCGAGCTTCTTCCAGAGTAGGCTCGAGAGCGGGTAGCCGCCGATTCGGTCGAGCACCCGCCTCGTACGCTGCGCCTCGTAGAGATTGGCGTCGAGGTCACGGGGATGGTCGAGGCCTTTTTTGACGCCGCGCTTGGTGATCTCCTCGAAGAGCACACGCTTGATCTCGGCGTCTTTGTTCGCCTTCTGCGCGACCTCCATCAGGTGGTACGCGATCGCCTCGCCCTCGCGGTCCGGGTCGGTGGCGAGCAACACTTTGTCGGCCTTCTTGGCTGCCGCGCGAATCGCTTTGACGACCTCGGGCTTGCCCTTGTCCTCGAGGAGCTCGTAGGTCTCCTGGAAGCCGTTGTCGTGGTCGACCCCGCCCTTCTTGGGGAGGTCCTTGATGTGGCCCTTGGACGCAAGGACCTCGTAGCCGGCGCCGACGTACTTCTTGATCGTCTTCGCCTTTGCAGGGGACTCCACGATGAGGAGGGTTTTGGACATCGAATTCTTTCTAGTAAGGCTTCCTGCCAGCTCGGCAACTTTGGAACCGGCCCCCGGGCTTCTCCTCGATCAACCCCCGAACGAGCAGCCGGACAATAGACTGCTGAACCTGAAACGCCGGAATTCCGGTGCGTTGGCACAGCTCGTCCGGATGGCGGGCGCGCCCCCCGAGGCTCTGGAGGATCGTTTGTTCTGGCTGGCTCAAATCGCTGGAATTGCTCGTTTCTTTGGGTTTCTCGGGCTGGGGAGGCTCTTTGCCATCCCCCGGCGGCGCCGACTCGGATAGGACATCGGCAGGACGCACGCAAACCTTCGCCCCGGAGCGGAGGAGCCTCAAATTGCCCGAACCCCTCGGATCCCAAGGGGATGCAGGCACCGCGAAAACCGGGCGACCGAGCTTCCGGGCGACGCTAGCGGTGGAGAGCGCGCCGGACCGGGCGGGAGCCTGGACGACGACCGTGGACTGCCCCAGAGCCGCGATCAGCCGGTTCCTAGTAAGGAAGCGCCCGCGCTGCGCGGCCACGCCATCCTCGGCCTCCGTTAATAGGCATCCGGCGTCAGTGACGCGCTCAAAGAGATCGTGATTGGCGCGCGGATACGGCGCATCGAGGCCGGTCGGGAGCACGACAATCGTCTGCCCTCCCCCATCGATCGCCCCCTCGTGCGCCGCCCGATCGATCCCGATCGCCCCGCCGGAGACGACGACCACGCCCTGAAGCGCCGCGTGCCGCCCGAAGTCGTACGCGAAGTCGAGGGCTTCCTGATCGGCGCGGCGAGTGCCGACGATGGCGATCGCGCGTTCCAGGCCCGGCAGCTGACCCACGGTACGGAACAGACGAGGGGCATCGGGCAAGTCACAAAGCTGGGGCGGAAAATCCGGGCAAAGAGCGCTGACCAGACGTGCGCACGCAGGCAGATTTACAAGCACACCCTCTTATCGACCAACGATCCCGCGAGTTGCGGCGCAACAGCGACTCACCTCCGTCCCGTTGCGTGTTAGTTTCCGACACCATGAACGCCGCCATTACCGCGCTGATCGTCTACGTCATCGTCTTTCACGTTTGGGCGATGGTCCTCGAGATGTTCTTGTGGACGAAACCCCTCGGCCGAAAGACGTTCGGACTCTCGAAAGAAGATGCAGAGACGTCCAAGACCCTGGCCGCCAATCAAGGCCTCTACAACGGTTTCCTGGCGGCCGGTCTCGTCCTGAGCTTGCTCATTGCGAACCCCCACACCGCCTTCACGCTGAAGGTCTTCTTCCTCGCATGCGTGTCTCTCGCCGGACTCTACGGCGGAATCACCGCGAAGATTCAGATCCTGTTCATGCAAGGTCTGCCAGCCCTCGTCGCCTTGGCTCTACTACTTCTCGGCTGAGCCTAGCCGCGGGACTGACGGCAACCGAGCTCGGGCGGGTTCGCCTCGCGCCATGATCAGAAGAGGGTTGCCCAAGGCGAGTGATCGGTCGGTCGCCAAACAAGATGGGCACTACGGCGCCGGCGGGTCCGGAGCTTCGAGGAGCAAATAGAGCGCCTGATCGAGGAACTCAGGATCGCCGACCATCGGGAGATGCTCGGCATCGTTGAAATGCACGCTGTCCGGTTGAACCCTCGGCGCGGCATCCGGATTCGTGCGCGAGTACCCAAGCGCGCTCGAACGCGTCACGGTTCCATCGCCGGCTTCCGACGCCGCCCAATCGATCTTGCCCGTTCGACGATCGACCCGCAGGACGGCTT
>JBATLA010000286.1:0-1666 GCA_049669945.1 Polyangiales bacterium
AGCAGCGCCCGGATCGCATCGAGGCCCGACTTCGCGTCATCGAGCGAACCCTGAAGGAAGGGGAGAAAGGCATCGATCAAACGCGTGGCCACCGCGGCGCAGAGCGCATCCTTGTTCTCGAAATATAGATAGAGGGTGCCCTTGCTGAGCTCGACCGCGTCGGCGACGGCGTCCATCCGAAGCCCGTGGTAGCCCTCGCTGGCGATGAGATCCTGCGTCGCGTCGAGAATCGCTTCCCGACGCGCAGTTCGCTCCCGTTCACGCCGCGCGGCTACCGCCAAGGTGCTTGCCCTCCAGTCGCTGACCGCCGGTCAGTGACTGACTACTGGTTAGCAATACTAGGGCCGACTGTCCTGCGGGCCAGTCGAAAAACGCCTCCAAGCTGCATTTTTCAGGTGATCGGCTGACCAGTGGGTCATGCTCGCTGACGCGCGAGCCCGAAGGGCGAAGCCCGGTGCAAACGCGCCGCCAAGCCCGCAGGGCGCGGAGGGAGGACTACGGGCGGGGGTGGGTGGGTTGGATGTGACGAAACACCGGTGGTCGGACAGGGATTCGAACCCTGGGCCTGCGCCTTGTAAGGGCGCCACTCTACCGCTGAGTTACCCGACCGATTTGCGGCCGCGAGCATGACCCATAGAGGGGACAGGATCCACCCCCCTAACCATCAGAAATCAAACGCGATCTCCCTCGAAGATCCCATACATGCCTCGAGCACTCGCATCGCAGGTCACGCCAACTTGCGGGATCTTCGCGTGAGAAGCGAAGTAGATCCAAGCACTTGGAGGGGAGGATCCTGTCCCGCTACTGCCGGGCGCCGGGGGCGTCGACGGTGGGGTCGGGGAGGTCGTCCTGGGCGGGCGACTCGGGGGTGATGAGCTCGCCTTCGCGGTACTCTGCCGGGCGCACCTGGTGCTCTCCAAAGAGGGCGTCGGGGTCGCTCAGTGTGAGGGCCTCCCTCAGGACTTCGTCCATGTGCTCGACGAGCACGATGCGGAGGGCGTTCAAGACACGTCGCGGGATCTCCTTCAGGTCCTTTTGGTTTTCCTTCGGGACCAGGACGACGTTGATCTCGGCGCGGTGCGCAGCGAGGAGCTTTTCCTTGAGGCCGCCGATCGGAAGGATACGGCCGCGCAGGGTGATCTCGCCTGTCATCGCGACGTTCTTGCGGACCGGAATCTTGAGTAGGGCGCTCGCGATGCTCGTGGCCATCGTGATGCCGGCGCTCGGTCCGTCCTTTGGAACGAAGCTCGGGAAATGAACGTGGACGTCGTACTTCGAGTGGAAGTCGACCTCCAGCCCGAGGACCTTCTGGCGTGAGCGGATGTAGCTCATGGCGGCCTGCGCCGACTCCTGCATCCCCTTTTCGAGGAGGCCGGTGATGTTGAGCTTGCCCTTGCCTGGAACGACCGCGACCTCGCATTCGAGGATCGAGCCGCCGAACGCGTTGACCGCCAAACCGTTGGTCAGGCCGACTTGGTCTTTCTCGTTGGTCTTGTCTGGGCGGTACTTCGCCACGCCGAGGTATTCCGAGACATCCTTGGCCTCGACCAGGTACTTCTTCGTCTTGGCTTCGTCGCCGTCCTTCAGGACCTGCCGCGCGATCTTGCGACAGACGCTGCCGATCTCGCGCTCGAGGTTACGTACGCCACTTTCCATCGTGTAGTAG
>JBATLA010000287.1:0-2603 GCA_049669945.1 Polyangiales bacterium
CATTCGAGTTGCTTTGGGGCGGCAACCCCGCCGCCACGTTTTATCATCTGGGCACTTTCGTTGCCGCGCTGATCGACAAGCTCGGCACCGACGCGCAGAAATCACGGTACGTGAACAATATGGTCGAAGGCCATTGGGGTGCGACGATGGTTCTAACGGAGCCTGACGCAGGTTCCGACGTCGGCGCGGGTCGTACGACTGCCAAGCATCTTCAGGACGATGTCTGGGAGCTTGAAGGCACGAAGCGTTTCATCACCAACGGGGACTTCGACGGCCCTGCGAACATCGTTCACCTCGTGTTGGCGCGGCCGGCAGGAGCACAGCCAGGCACCAAGGGCCTCAGTCTGTTTGTGGTGCCGAAGTACTGGGTCGATGAGACGGGCCGTATTGCGGACCGCAATGGCGCGGTTGTCACAGGCATTGAAAAGAAGATGGGCCTCAGCGCATCGGCAACTTGTGAGCTAACGCTCGGCGCGAGCGGTCCGTGTCGGGGGTTGCTGCTCGGCGACGTTCACGACGGCATCCGGCAAATGTTTCACGTCATCGAATACGCGCGGATGAGTATCGGTTTGAAGTCGATGTCCACCATGTCGACCGCGTATCTCAATGCGCTCGAGTACGCCAAGGAACGTGTTCAGGGCCCCGACATGAAGCGCATGGCCGACAAGGAGGCACCACGTGTGCGCATCATCGAACACCCTGATGTGCGGCGCATGCTCATGCTGCAAAAATCGCACGCCGAGGGAATGCGCGCGCTCATCTATTACGGTGCCCGCTTGCAAGATGAAGTCGCATCAACGCACGACGACAAGGCGCGTGTTGCCGCGGCCCGCAAGAGCGACCTGCTGCTTCCGATCATCAAAGCCTACTGCTCGGAGAAGACCTACGAGCTGTTGAGTGTTTCGCTTCAAACCTTTGGTGGTTCGGGTTTCTGCAAGGACTATCCCATCGAGCAATACATTCGCGACCAGAAGATCGACACGCTGTACGAAGGAACGACACACATTCAGGCGCTCGATCTCTTCTTTCGAAAAGTGGCGAGGGACCAAGGAAAGACTCTTCAAGCCGTGCTCGGCGACGCCGCGAAGTTGGTCGCCGAAGAGCGAGGCGGCGCGGCCTTTGTGGAGGAGCGTGCGAAGCTGGCACACGCGCTGAGCGTCATGCAAGACAGCATGCAGACTGCGCTCGGTCGAATGCAAGAGTCGGTCTACTGGGTTGGTCTCAATGCCAATCGTCTTCTGGATTCACTCGCCGAGCTACTCATCGCGTACTTGCTGTTGGATCAAGCCGTGATCGCGCACGAAAAGCTCGGAGCGGCTAGTGAGTCCGACGCTGCATTCTACCGGGGCAAAGTTGCCTCGGCTCGCTTCTTCGCCAGCACCGTCCTGCCAAAGCTCGACATGCGGCTCGCGCAACTCAAGGGCTCAGACTTGTCCCTCATGGACATGGATGAGTCGGCGTTCTGAGCGGACAGAGGAAAGAGAAAGAGAGATCCGACCGACCTTGGCGGTGAGCGAATGGGGCGAGGTGCCTCGCGAACTGACTTCGGAGGGCGTCGTGGGATGCGAAATCTGCCTCCGATGCGCGCACAGTGGCGATGTGAGCCCCTCGGCGGCGCCGCACTTGCTGCTCGATACTGAAATGGGCGGCTCTCGACGCACCGATGCGCAAACGCCTGCATTGGAGCGCTCACTAGGGGAAGTCAGCCGAGCAAGTTGGCGCTAGGGGCCGGGTCCGCAGCGGGCACCGTGGCACACCCGCATCCACCACGTACCCACGGGGAAACACGCGTCCCGGTCTCCCCCGGTCCATCTCGCGAGCGCGCGGGCGTACTGCGTCTTGAAGGCCCGCAGGCGCTTGACTGCCTCGGTCGCTGCGGCTCGATTGCCAGCCGCGGCGAATTGCGGATTGAGACTCCCGAATGCTTCGTAGCTTCGGGCGCGCTTCGTGTAGGGGAGCCGGAGGACCCGCCGGGGCCCCACGAACGAGCGGCCCGTGCGCCGGGCCTCGTTCCACGCCTGATGCTCTTTGTCCCTCACCCGGGCGGCGATACGCTCGCGGGCAAGCACCGGGCCGTAGTCGAGCTGTAGCACGACCGGCATCTCCAAGCGGAGCTCGAGCACCTCGGGCCACTGGGTCTTTTCGGGTTTGAAGTAGTGCCTCGGGCGCTGCACGCGGATGATCCGAGTGCCCACATGCGCGGGGAGCGTGTGCGCACCCGGCCAGTCTTTGGCGTACCGCACGGCTCCTGCTTCGACGGGATTGGCAATCAGATAGGCGATGGACTCGACGATGGCTCCGGGCGTCAGCAACGCGTGGACGCCCGTGCTCTTCTTGTTGAAGACCTCTTCGGGCCACCCCCGATAGGCCTTGGTGCACAGCGCTAGGTTGCGGTGCAGGGTCTCGAGGAACCTCGGGTACTCGCCACGGACATCGGTGATGACCTCGTGGGCGTGCGTCGACATGAGACACGCTGCGTGAACGACAACGCCGTGAAGCTTGGCCGCGTAGGCGAGGCAATACCAGTAGCACTGCTCCATCTGCCGGGCCTCGTCCGGGTGGAGGAGGAAATGACGGCGTGTGGTGCGACGTGAGAGCGCCAA
>JBATLA010000288.1:0-1625 GCA_049669945.1 Polyangiales bacterium
GCTCCGAACTGCTGCGAGGCGAGCTCGAACGCTGGGAGGGGGACCAACTCGAGCGCATCCGGTGCCGGCTTCGGGTCAACGCGGAGCCGTAGACACCTCGTCCTCGAGAACGTCCACGCCCCCATCGAGAGCGGCCCCCTCGTTCATCGACAACTGCGCCGAGCGAACACGAAGCGTCGCACTGTCGCCGGACACCGTCGTCGCGTAAAGCTGAACGACGAGTTGCGCGGAGGCGTTCGGGACGTGGATCTCGTAGCTGAGGCGCCAGCGCTGCCCGGCGCTGATCCGCTTTTCCTTGCGCGCGAAGCGCTCGTGCCCGTTCAAAAAGACGTCTTGGTGAAGCTCGACCTCCGCGTCTGCGCCTTCGACCTCGAGGTCGAAGGTCACCGAGAGGATCGTCCCCGCGGGTACGCGGAGGTATTGCCCGCCGGCCAAGAGCTTTTTGCCGTCCAAAGCCGCGATGGTCACCTCGTTGGCCGCCAACAGCGCAATCCCGTTGGACGCATCCATCGCGGCGCGCCCAGAGCGCGTCATTCGCGCAACCTCCGCCAGAAGCCGGCGCTCGCGTGGCATCGCGGGCTTGCCTCGCTTCTTTGGATTGAACTCGTTCTTGCGCATGCCGTATCGCTTGCAGTCGTCGAATGCCTCATCGCATACGACCGCTTCGCCCGAAGGCGTCCACATGATCACCTTGCGCGAGTACGTGTTGCCGCCGAATACGCTCCGCGGGCTTTCGTACTCTCTGAACCAACTGCGTCCGACGAAACTTCGAGCGTCGCGTTCGAGCCCGAGCAGGTCGGCGATCGAAAGCGCCGTGTCGACATGCGCGTAGAGTGTATCGACACGCTTCGGCTCTGGCTCCGGCAGCATCACGACGGCGAAGGACCAGCTCTGGGCGAGCAGGCGCACCGAGGAGGCGGACGTGTCTACGAGGCCGGAAGACTCGTCCGACGTGATGATCACGACCGTGTCCCGCAGCACCCCTCGGTCTTCGAGAGCATTCAAAAAATCGCTGAGCGCGTCGTCGGCGTACAGGAAGGCACGGGCACGCCGGTCCTTGCCCCCTTCGAGCACTCCGCCGTCCGGAAACGTGAACGGGTGGTGGGTGCCAACGGTAAGCAGCGTGGCGAAGAACGGTCGCTCGGCGTCGTGGAGCTCGACAACACGCTCGAGTGCTTGCTCGAAGAACGCTTTGTCGTCGACACCCCAATCCGTCCGCGCGTAGCTCTTTTCGAACCACGCATCACCGATGAGCTCGTCGAAGCCGGCCTTCTTCATGAACTGGTCCTTCAGCATGAAACCGAGAGGAGCCGCCTGGAGATAGACCGTGGCGTAGCCCTGCTCCCGCAAGACCGCGGGCAAGCACCTCCTCGCCTGTCCGTACACTTGCTCGGTCATCTTGGACTGGTCGGTCAGCAGCTTTGGATAGTCACCGCAGAGGATCCCGTATTCCCCGCGGTTGGTTTGCCGCTGATGGGCGACGACCTGGCTGAACAGCAGGTGTCCCTCGGCGATCGCGTCCAGCTTGGGCATCCTCGCCGTGCTCTTGAGCTTGGCCCGCTCCACGACGGACGGCAGCACGGCGCCAGAGGCGGCTTCGACCATGATGAGCATCACGTTGGGTC
>JBATLA010000289.1:0-2299 GCA_049669945.1 Polyangiales bacterium
AGCGCGGGAGGGACCAACTCCGTGACGGCGTCGCCGTCGATCAGGTATGCGGCGGCGAAAACATCTCCCCGATAGGAGCTCGCCACTGGCACGCGCGCGATTCCGGAATCGCCTTCGATGGAGCGCGCCACGACGCGAAGCGAGCTGACTCCGACGATCGGCCGGTCGAGACCGAGGGCGAGCCCTTTGGCGGTCGCGACACCGACTCGAAGGCTCGTGAACCCACCCGGCCCGATGCTCACACCGATGAGCGAGATCTCGTCGCGGGATACACCAGCTTCGCGGAGCGCGGCTTCCATGTGACCGAACAGGTTTTCCCCGTGGCGGCCCGAAGACCGCCAACGCGCGGCCGCGGTCGGACCGTGTTCTCGTGCGACGACAACCATGCCGTCGGCGGTTGCGGTATCGATACAGAGAGTCGCCATGGCTCGCTTGACGCATCCCTACCCGCAGACTAGCGTCCGCGCCAGCGCAGTCGCGGTCGGCGCAGCTTGCCGGTAGTGCCCTACGAATGAGCAAAGAATCAAACAAAGCTGCGTCGAAAGTGGCGCAAAAAGCGAAGAAAAGCGACGGCTGGAAATCGAACCTGTTGACGATCGGCGGAGCACTCCTGCTTGCGCTGTTCATCCGCATCACCCTCTTCGAAGCGTTCGCGATCGACGGGCCGTCGATGGAGCCGTCTCTGCTCGACGGAGATCGGGTCGTGGTCGCGAAGTACCCGTTTGGCTTGTTCCTGCCTTTCACGCACGAAGCCGTGATCAACTGGGGCGGTCCGGAGCCTGGCGACATCATCATCTTGCATAGCCCGGCCGACGACGAGGACATCGTCAAACGTGTCATTGGAGTGGGCGGCGACGAGATACTCATCCGCGACGGCAAGATCTCCCGCAACGGCGAAGTGCTACCGACCTCAGAGCTCGGTCCGTGCGCCGCCGACGAGCAGAAGAGCATCGACCCCACCTGCCGAATCTATCAGGAGGTGCTCGACGGCACCCCTCACCGCATGAGTCACTCGAAGCACGACTTCCCCTTGGACCGCCTGCCACTCGAGGTCCCCGAGGGTCACGTCTACGTCCTCGGCGACCACCGCGACAGCTCCAACGACAGCAGAAACCCGCTGATCGGGGCAGTTCCCAACTCCCGCATCAAGGGCAAGACGCTCTTCATCTACATGTCGTGGAAGAACACCCGCGGTTCCATGCTCGAGCGAATTCGCTGGTCACGCATTGGCAGCCCAGTCGAGTAGGATAGGCCCGTGAAGGGTCTGAAGGGCGAAATCTTGGCGCGACTGGGCGACGAGATCGGCGCGATCGACAAAGATGCGCCTGAGTCGATCGCCCTCGTGTACCCGAGCCCCTACCACGTAGGGATGTCGTCGCTCGGATTCCAGACCATCTATCGATCGATCAATGGGACCGACGGCCGCGCCGCACATCGGGCCTTTCTCCCGGACGACGTCGACGCCTGGCGGCAGTCGCGTGCGCCGCTGGTCACCTACGAAAAGCTTCGGCCCGTGTCCGACTACCCGATCCTGGCGTTCTCGGTCGCCTACGAAACGGAACTCGCCGGCCTAATCGAGGTCCTGGAGCTCTCGGGCATCCCACCGCTCGCCGAGGAACGGGGTTCGCGACACCCACTCATCCTCGCGGGGGGACCGCTGACTTTCAGCAACCCGCTACCCTTGGCCCCCTTCGTCGACGCCGTGATCATGGGCGAAGCCGATCAATCGGTGCATGCGGTTCTCGACGTGATTTTCGATTCGGAAACGCGGCAGAGCGCGCTTCGAGCGATCTCGAAACACCCTCATGTCTTCGTGCCCAGCCTCCATGGCGACCTGTTACCGCCCATCGACAAGGCGCGCGACGAGGACCTGCCGGCTTTCTCGCAGGTGATCACGCCGCACACCGAGCTCCGCAACATGTTCTTGATCGAGCCCGAACGCGGCTGCCATCGCGGTTGCACCTATTGCGTGATGCGGCGGTCGACCAACGACGGGATGCGCATCGTGAAGAAGGAACGGCTTCTGTCGCTGGTTCCAGAGGGCGCCGAGCGCGTCGGCCTGGTCGGCGCCGCGACGACCGATCATCCTCAGATCGTCGACATCGTGAACGCGTTGGCGGACTCCGGGCGCGAGGTCGGTCTGTCATCGCTTCGGGCAGACCGGCTGACCGACGAGCTCGTTCGGGCGCTCCGGCGCGGCGGTCATCGCGTTTTGACGACGGCCAGCGACGGGACGAGCCAACGGATGCGTGAAGTCATCCAACGGCGCACCAGCGAGGCTCAACTCCGAAACGCGGCG
>JBATLA010000290.1:0-5245 GCA_049669945.1 Polyangiales bacterium
CTCCGCGCCATGACTGGCGCGGCTCCCGACACGTGCGTGCTCGCGGCATCGTCGACGCACGGCGTGAGGTCTACGAGCAGCAGCGTGATCATGATGAGATCGTGCGCATCACCGATCGCTGGACGCAAGCGACACGCGCTCGCGACCCGCGCGCCCAGCGAAACGCAGAGCGTCGGGCGCATCTGTGGATCGAGCGCGAGATCGAGGAGTCGAACCGCAAGCCCGACCACGGTCGCTACGTCCACAGACTGCATTCCTTGCGCCGTGAGCTCAGCGTCTTGAACGGACGACAAGGGCACGGCCGAGGGCGGCAGCGTTTCAATGCGCACAAGGCGCAGGTTCTCGGCGCGCTGGTCACGCTATCCCAGCGTCAGGTCCAACACGCCAAAGCACGGGCCCGAGGCCAGATGCACATGGCGTTCGCCTACCGCTAGCCGCTGAACGCGTGGCGCTCTTCATCGAGCGCGCGCTCGATATTGCCGCAGACGATCTCGCAGAGCTCGAAAACCGCGGGGTCGGCGACCGAGTAGTAGGCGGAGTTTCCGCGCTTCTCCCGGCGCACGAGCCGATGGGTCAACAGCGTGTTGAGGTGCTTTGACACGTTGGGCTGGGTGCTCCCGGTCGCCTCCACGAGCTCGGTCACCGTGCGCTCCCCGTCTGCCAGCTGGTTCAGGATCTCCAGCCGCAGCGGCACGCCGAGGATCCGGAACCGGGTGGCCACGGACTCGAGATTTTGCGGATTTAGGGCGGTTTTCGGCATCGCCTCCTCTATATAGCGCCGTTCTTTGAAAATAACACCACTTGACTATATGCTTATGTGGTCATATAGGTGTCTCCGAGTTCAAACGGAGCTGTTCATGAAACAAAAGATTCTCGATTTTCCCCTTCAGCACGCGCGCCTGGTCTTTGTCGGCCTGGCCATCCTCACCATTGGCCTCGGCTCGGCGATCCCCTCGATCCAGGTCGATACCGACCCGGAGAACATGCTCGCTGAGGATGATCCGGCTCGCGTCTTCCACAACGAGACAAAAGCGGAGTTCGCGCTCCACGACCTGATCGTGGTGGGCGTGGTGAACGAGATCGAGGAAGAGGGCGTGTTCAACCCCGAGTCCCTCGCACGCATTCACGACCTCAACGAGCACCTGACGTCGATCGAAGGCGTGATCGCTCGCGACGTGCTCGGACCGTCCACAATGGACAACATCGAGCAGGCGGGGCCTGGCACGATTCGATTCGAATGGTTGATGGAGCAACCGCCCAAGACGCCGGAGGAAGCGCTCGCGATCAAGGAAGCTGCGCTTCGGCTTCCAATGCTGCGCGGTACGGTGGTGTCTGATGACGGCAAGAGCGTCGCTCTCTATGTGCCGATCGAGAACAAGCACGAGAGCCATCGCATCTCCGAGGAGATCGAGTCGTTCATCGCAGGCTTTGGTGACAACACCGACGACTTCTACATCACTGGTCTCCCTGTCGCCGAGGACACATTCGGTGTCGAGATGTTCAAGCAGATGGCAATCAGCGCGCCACTTGCTGCGCTGGTGATTCTGCTCTTGATGTGGTGGTTCTTCCGCTCCTTCTCGCTCGTGCTTTCACCGATGATCGTCGCGATGAGCACGGTGACCATCACGATGGGCGCTCTGATCGCGAGCGGGTTCACGGTTCACATCATGAGCTCGATGATCCCGATCTTCTTAATGCCAATCGCGGTCGTCGACTCGGTTCACTTGTTGTCGGAGTTCGTCGACATCTACCCGCAGCACGGGGATCGCAAGAGGGCCGTGCGTGAAGTGGTGGGCCATCTCTTTGCCCCGATGCTCTACACGTCGCTGACCTCTGCGGCCGGTTTCCTCTCCCTGATGCTGACCCCGATTCCCCCGGTCCGGGTGTTCGGCGGCTTCGTCGCGCTCGGCATCGGCCTTGCGTTCGTTCTCACGATCCTCTTCGTCCCCGCCTACATCGCCGCGCTTCCCGAAAAGCGCTTGGCGGCCTTGCTCTCGAGCAAGCGCGATGCCAGCGACGGCGGCTTCCTTGGACGGATGGTCGAAGCGGTGGGCCAGAGGAGCCTTCGATTCGCCAAGCCGATTCTCGTGCTGACGGTCGCGGTCATCGCAATCAGCGGGTACGGCATCTCGAAGATCAACATCAACGACAACCCCGTTCGTTGGTTCCAACCGTCTCACAAGATCCGCGTGGCCGACGAGGTCCTGAACCGAGAGCTTGCCGGTACGTACACCGCGTTCCTCATCATGAAACAGGACACGGACGCCGAGCGCGAAATCGTCTCCGCCGGTGACGCGGCCCTCGAGGGTGCGAGTGATGCGACGCGCGCCAAGTGGGACGAGCTCAAGGCCAACGCCAACACCGCGAGCGAGGAAGGCGTGACCAACGTGTCGGACGCGTTGATCGAAGTGACCTCGGATCTGTCGTTTGACACCAGCGGTGACGAGGCCGCGCAATGGCAGGCGGTACAAACGGCGCTCGAGGAGGCGCAGACCGCTTCGAAGACCTTCCAAAACCCGGAGCACCTCGCGTATGTCGAGCGTCTCCAGGAGATGGCGGACGCTCTCCCGCTCGTCGGCAAGACGAGCTCGATCGCCGATGTCGTGAAGACCGTCTACCGCGAGCTGATCAGCGGCGAGGAGAAGGACTACCGCATCCCGGCGACGACCGAAGGCGTCGCGCAGACGCTGCTTCAGTTCCAGTCGTCGCACCGGCCCAACGACCTATGGCACCTCGTGAGCCCGGACTACCGCGAGAGCGCCATCTGGATGCAGCTCAAGAGCGGCGACAACCAAGACATGCTCACGGTGAAGACCGACATCGACGCGTTCCTGGCCGAGAATCCGCCGCCCGAGGGTCTTCAGGCGCAATGGGCGGGTCTTACCTATATCAACGTCGTCTGGCAGGAAGAGATGGTCGGCGGAATGCTCGAGAGCCTCATGGGGGCCTTCGTCATCGTGTTCCTCATGATGATGATCCTGTTCCGCTCCCCGGTGTACGGCGTGTTGGCCATGGTGCCGCTCACGATCACCATCGTGTTCACGTACGGCCTCATCGGCCTCATCGGCAAGGACTACGATATGCCGGTTGCCGTCTTGTCATCGCTGACGCTCGGCCTGTCCGTCGACTTCGCGATTCACTTCCTCGAACGCGCCCGCGCCATCCAGTCCGAAACAGGCGACTGGAAAGAGACGATGGGGCTCATGTTCCAGGAGCCGGGGAGGGCGATCGCACGCAACGCGATCGTCATTGCCATCGGCTTCTTGCCGCTCTTGGCGGCGCCTCTCGTTCCCTACAACACCGTGGGCTTCCTGATGGCCGCGATCATGGCCGTCTCCAGCATCGTCACCGTGGTGTTGTTGCCCGCAATCATGATGAACATCCAAAAACGCCTTTCCAGCAAGAAAGAACGGGCGAGCGCTGACGCTGACAAGACCGCGGCGCCGCTCAAGGAGCAAACGACATGAACAGCGTGACCAAGACCTGGTTGGCGGCTCTCGCCGCCGCGATTCTCCTTTCAACCCCAAGCGCGCCTGCCGAGGCGGGAGATCTGAAAGACGCAGCCGCCATCGTGAACCGCGCCAACAACGCGCAGTACTACACCGCCAACGACGGCCGGGCGCTCGTACGGATGAAGATCGTCGACGACAAGGGCCGCTCGCAGCGAAGGCAGTTCGCGGTGCTTCGCCGGGACATCAAGGACTGCGGCGACCAGAACTACCTCGTCGTCTTCGACCAGCCCGCGGACGTTCGCAACACCGCCTTCCTCGTCAAGAAGCACACGACCAAGGACGATGACCGCTGGCTCTACCTGCCGGGTCTCGACCTGGTGAAGCGAATCGCCGCGAGCGATGAGCGGACGAGCTTCGTGGGGACACACTTCTTCTACGAGGACATCTCCGGGCGGCATCCGTCCGAGGACAAGCACGAGCTCCTCGAGACGACCGAGAGCGAGTACGTCGTCAAGAGCACGCCGAAGAGCAGCAAGGGGATCGAGTTCGCGCACTACACGGTGCGAATCAACAAGCAGACCTTCTTGCCCAGCAAGGTCGAGTACGTGAATGCGCAAGGCAAGGTCTATCGGCGCATCGAGACCGTGAAGGTCGATACCGTGCAAGGGCAGCCGACCATCACGCGGCTCAAGGTCAGTGACCTCGAGTCCGGTGGCTACACCCTGAGCGACGTCAGCAACGTGCAGTACGACCTCGGGATTCCCGACGACATCTTCGTCGAAGGGTCTCTGCGTAACCCGCCCCAGAAGTGGCTCCGGTGAGTAGAACGATGAAACCGACGATCTGTACGACGAAGCAGTGCCGCAGTGGCATCCCGTCGCTGCGGTGCCTGGCTGTGGCTGCGCTGGTATTCGCAGCCCTCGCATTCGCGTCCGGCGCGTTTGCGCAAGACGCAGAGGGTGCGCCTTCGGCCACAGAGGAGGGCGCCGGCGAACCCGACGCCGGACCATCTACCGCCGCCGACGGTGAGGCGAAGGCCGAACCGAGGGCGGAGGAGACACTGCAAGTCGAAGCCGAAGGTCCGGTGGATGCCGCCGAAAGCGCAAAGACGCCCGAGGAGCTTGCTGGTGACGTCGCCCAACAGACCGGCGACGAGGACTGGGACGAGTTCGACGACTGGGTGGAGGAAGACAGCGGTGATGGTGGAGGCTCGAGCGACAAGGCTTGGGGCTTTCAGCTCGGCGGCTTCGTCGAAGGCCTCGTCGCTCCGCGCGTGGTTCAAAGCGGTGCCAGTGCCAACGAGTTCGTCGCCGGCGAAGCGCGTTTTCGACTCAACCTCGACGCGACTCACGAGATCGCGAGCGCGCGCTTTCGTGGCGACGTCTATGCCGACGCGGTCGACAGCCGCATCTGGTTCGACATTCGAGATGCGTCGATCTTCGTTCGCGGCGGAAACTGGTTCAGCATGCGGTTCGGTCGCCAAGTGCTCACCTGGGGTACGGGCGACTTCCTGTTCCTGAACGACCTCTTCCCGAAGGACTTCAACTCCTTCTTCATCGGTCGCGCGGACGAGTATCTCAAGGCGCCGTCGAACTCGATCCAGACGACCTTCATGATGAAGAAGGTCGGTCTCGACTTGATCTGGACCCCGATCTTCGAGTCGGACCGCTTCATCGACGGGGAACGTCTGTCGTTCTTCAATCCGCTGACGGGCGAGATTCAGGGCGATCGTTCTCCGTTGAGCCCCTTGGATCCCACGTTCCCCGAGAAGCGTCTGCGGAACGGTACCGTTC
>JBATLA010000291.1:0-4827 GCA_049669945.1 Polyangiales bacterium
TCGCTTGCGTGGTCGCCAAGTACTCGCGATCTGCAAGAAGGGCTCGTACGCCGAAGATGTCGCCGTCGTCGCACACGTCGATGAGCACCTTGTCCCCGTCTACCTCCTGCGTGACGTCCACCTGTCCCTTTACGACGACGTAGAACTCGGGCTTCGGTGTCTCGCCCATCCGGAACACGACTTCGTTCGGCTCCACGTAGCGAATACGAATACTGCGCGCGACTCGGTCGAGTAGGCCCTGATCGAGGCGGTCGAAGGGCGCATGCCGGGCCAATCGGTTGGCCACGGTGAGAATCATGGAATCCGACGACATGGAGGGCTATCTCTCGAGGGCTCGTTCTACGATTTCGCCAACATCCTTGGAGATGGTCGGCGTCGATGCAATACGCTCGAGCTCGGCCTTCATCAGAGCGCTCCGGCCCGCCTCGTATCGCTGCCATTGATTGAAGCTCGCCACGACGCGAGACGCAACCTGAGGGTTGATCCGATCGAGCTCGACAATCATGTCGGCGACGAAACGATAGGCAGCGCCGTCGGGCCTGTGGAAGCCTGTCGGATTGCCCGCCGCAAAAGCGTAAAGCAGCGAGCGAGCTCGATTTGGGTTGGCGAGATTGAAATCGCGGTGTTGCGAGAGCGCGACCACTCGCTCGAACACATCGGGCGCGTTCGACATCGCTTGCATCCGAAACCACTTGTCGAGCACGAGCGGCTCTTCTTTCCAAGCGTCGTAGAACGAGGCGATCGCTTCGTCGGTTTCGGGCGACACGAGATCGACGAGGCTGAGGAAGGCTGCCTCGTAGTCCGTCATGCCCGTGGCGGTGCGGAACTGCCGCGATGCCATCGCAATCGTGTCCGGCTCCTCGAGCGCCACGAGGTAGCGAAGCGCGCGATTCTTGATACGGCGGCGGCTGACCTGCGTCTTGTCGACTGCGTCGGTTCCGCGCGCGTGCTCTTCATAGACGCTGCGCCATTCGTCGCGCAGCGCGCTGCCGATCGCAGCGATGACGAAGTGCCTGGCCTCGTGCACCGCGTCGGGGTCGACGATGCTGAGTTCCTGGGACAGCAGCTCCTCCGATGGGAGGCCGAGCGTCAAGGACTTGATCGACCCGTCGAGGCCCCGATCGAGAAGCACCTTCCGAAACGCGGCCGCGAGCTTTGGGTCGAGCTCGAGCGTGCCGCCGTGTTCCGCCTTTTCGACCAGTTCGAGCAGGACGCGTTTCGACAACTCCTGGCCGGCCTCCCAACGATTGAAGGGGTCGGTGTCATGGGCCATCAAGAACGCGAGCTCGTCGGCGCTCCGGTCGACGTCGAGGCGGATCGGCGCGGAGAAGCCCCGGCCGATCGAAGCAACGGGGCGCTCTGTCACCCCGTCAAACCTGAATACCTGCTCGGATTCGGTGAGCTCGAGTGTTCGATTCGAGCCCGGAACCTCGGAGCCGTCCGAAGCGAGCAACGCCACGCGGATGGGGATGGGCAGAGGCAGTGGAGGGGGGGCGTCGGGCATGATCCGCTGCGATTGCGCGAGGGTGAGGGCGTAGGTGCCAGTTGGCTCGTCCCACTCCCCCCGCACCCGGACCCGTGGCGTCCCGGCCTGAGAATACCAGCGCTCGAGTGGCGCGAGATCCGCGCCGTTGGCGGCGGCCATGGCCTCGCGGAAATCGTCGCACGTGACCGCGGATCCATCGTGCTCTTCGAGGTAGCGGCGAAGTCCCTTTCGAAACCCCGTCTTTCCGAACAGCGTCTGGTACAGGCGCACGACTTCGGCGCCCTTTTCGTACACGGTGGCCGTGTAGAAGTTGTTCATCTCGATGTACGACTCCGGTCGAATCGGGTGCGCGAGCGGACCCGCGTCTTCGGCGAACTGCGCCGTGCGAAGGCGAGTAACGTCCTTGATGCGCTGCACCGCCGGCGAGAGCATGTCGGCCGAGAACTCCTGGTCGCGGAAGACGGTGAGCCCCTCCTTGAGCGTGAGCTGGAACCAGTCGCGACACGTCACGCGATTGCCGGTCCAGTTGTGGAAGTACTCGTGCGCAACGACGCTCTCGATTCCTTCGTAGTCGTCGTCCGTCGCAGTCGATGGCTTGGCCAACACGTACTTCGAGTTGAAAACGTTGAGGCCCTTGTTCTCCATCGCCCCCATGTTGAAGTCGTCGACCGCCACGATCATGTAGATGTCGAGGTCGTACTCGAGCCCGTAGGTCTCCTCGTCCCATTTCATCGCCGCTTGGAGCGACGCCAGCGCGTGCTCGCATTTGTCGGCGTTCTGCGGTTCCACCCAGATCTCGAGCGCCACGGCCCGGCCCGACGCGGTGGTGAAGCTCCCGCGGTGACAGACCAAGTTGCCCGCGACGAGCGCGAACAAGTAACTCGGCTTACGGAAGGGATCTTCCCATTGAACCCAGTGACGGCCGTTCGGGAGATCGCCCTGACCCACGCGATTGCCGTTCGACAACAGAATGGGGTACTTGGCTCTGTCAGCCTCGATGCGCGTGGTGTACCGCGCCATGACGTCAGGCCTGTCGAGGTAGTAGGTGATGCGGCGAAAGCCCTCGGCCTCGCATTGCGTGCAAAACGCGTCGTTCGACGTGTAGAGCCCCATGAGCTTGGTGTTGCTCTCGGGACGGATCCGCACCTCGGTCTCGAGCTCGAACTCTGCTGGGACCCCGTGGATGCGAAGGCCCGTGGAGTCGGCCTCGAATTTGGCAGGACCCAGTTCCGCGCCGTTCAACCGAATCGCGACGAGCTCGAGGTCATCGCCGTGCAAGCACAACGGCTCGCCTGTCGGGGCGACCTCGGGATTTCGTCGGACGCACAGTCGAGCTGCCACCCGCGTATCAGCTGGGTCGAGGTCGAACCGGAGGTCGACAGTGTCGACCAGCCATTCAGACGGCCGATAGTCCTTGCGACAGATTCGAAGATGGTCGTCGCTCAACGCTCTTCCCACAGAGTCTCGGCCGAGTAGGTCTCGCCAATGAACCAGAAGCTGCCGTCGACTTTGCGCTGGTGGCGATCGAGAGCGGCGATCGCCGCCATGTCCGTCGGGGTGAGCGTGAGCTCTCGCGCACCCCAGTTCTCCGCGATGCGTCCCGGATTGACCGACTTCGGAATGACGCTCGTCCCACGGGCAAGCGCCCAGGCGATAAGCACCTGGCCAGGCGTCGCGCCATGGGCCTCGGCGATGGAAACGATGGCGGGATGCCTGGTGAGCAGCACGTCATCATGGCGGCCCATGAAAGCGGCGGAGTCTGGAGAGCCGAGCGGCGAGTATGCTGTCACCGCGACCCCGAGCTCCTCGCATGCTTCGAGCAACCCGCTTTGCTGCAAGTATGGGTGAAGCTCGACCTGGTTGACCGCAGGCGCCGTCCCGGTCGCGTCACGCACGCGCGTGATCTGCCCGCGGCTGAAGTTGGACACGCCAACATGCCGCGCCAAGCCCAACTCGCCGAGTGCCAGCATGGCTTCCCACGTCGTCTCGAGGGGCGCCTCTGAAAGCGGAATGAAGTCCTCGGGTCCGCTGGGCAACAAGGTCCCAGGTCGAAGCGCGACCGGCCAGTGGATCAAGTAGAGATCCAGGTACTCGAGCCCGAGCTTCTTCAGGCTGGTCTCAATGGCGGGCCTCGTCTGCTCGGGGAGATGGGAGTCGTTCCAGAGCTTGCTCGTGATCCACAGGTCGTCGCGCTTGGCGTCTCCAGCCGCGAACGCGTCGCGCAACGCCCTGCCCACCTCTTCTTCGTTTTGGTAGATGGCCGCGCAGTCGATGTGCCGGTAGCCCACCTCGAGGGCGGTGCGTACGGCGTGGTAGACCTCCTCTGGCTCGGACTTCCAAGTCCCAAGCCCCAATGCTGGCATTTCAGTTCCGTCACCAAGCCGCTGAATCTCCATCCGAGTCTCCTACCCCAAGCGCAATCCCTGTGGTACGCGGACGCCCATGGAAATCGTCAAAACCACCGAAGAGTACCAAATCATCAAGAAACGCTCGGGCCGATATGGTGTTCGCCGCACTGATCGGAAGTGGGTGACCGGCGACGAAAAGGTGAAGATCCTCGTCGCCGAAGGGTTGCTCAAAGCAGCGACCCCGGAGCCGGAGCCGGAGCCGGAGGCTGGTGCCGACGCTGACGCTGACGCTGACGCTGGCGCTGACGCTGACAAGGGCTAGCGATATTTGGGAACGCTGCTTTAACTTTCTGTAATTGCAGTGCTTTTTCAATACGCTACGAGTGTTGACTCTGATTGATCAAGGGTTAATCGGGGAGTACGATGACGTTCATGTCATCACAACGCCCTACTCCCTCCGGCTTCACCCGTAGAGTGCCGGGCTTGGTCATCGCGCTTGCTCTCGGTTCATTGCTATGGAGCTGCGAGTCCGAGCAGACCGGCTACGACGTGACGATCCCGTTGATCGGGCCCATCGAGTTCGACGAGACGAGCTGCGAGATCTCCGGTGACATCTGCAGCACGGATAGCGAATGCTTCGACGAAGACGGCTTCAACGTCGGGCCCTGCACCAAGACGCTGACGGAGCTCTCACCGATCACGGTCGCAGTCTCACTGTCGCCAGTCAGCCCGAGCTACACGCTGCCCACGCCCGACACAGGCCGCTGGGTCGCTCCGCTCGCGGTACTGCAGAACACAGACTCGAACCCCATCGCGATCACGACGGAGAACTTCTCCGTCACGGGCGGGCCTGTGACGCTCTCGGTCCGACCCTTCTCGAGGATCGGCCTCATCCTTGGACGCGACGCCGACTATGAACCGATCAGCCCGGCGAGCTGCACCTTCACACTCGACGACAGCTCAACGGGACAAGACTATACGGACGGCATCAGC
>JBATLA010000292.1:0-7944 GCA_049669945.1 Polyangiales bacterium
ATGTAGATCAGACGGGCGAATCCCGCAGGCAGGGTTCGGAGCACCTTCAAGTTGTCGCCCTGCACGATTTGCTTCACGCGTCCGAGCGTATCATCCGCAGTGAACCTCGCCCACCGCGGCAACCCGCTTGCAGCCCCCACGGGCCCGCCCTACTCTCCCGGCCGATGCGTCTCGTAGTCAACGGTGAAGAGCGACTGGTCGAGCCGAGCACGACCGTGAAGCAGCTCCTTGCTTCACTGGGGCTGGCGGACACGTTGGTCGCTGTCGAACGCAACGAAGAAGTCGTGCCGCGCGCCCAACACGAGAGTACCCCGCTCGAAGACGGTGATCGCGTGGAAGTGGTTCATTTCGTAGGAGGCGGTTGAGTGTCCGAAGACCTGTTGAAGATCGGCGAATTCGAATTCCGCTCGCGTTTGTTTACGGGCACGGGCAAATACCCCGACCTCGACACCGCAAGAGGCGCGTTGAAGGCTTCAGGTTGCGAGGTGGTCACCGTCGCCGTGAGGCGCGTGGACCTGCAGGCGACCGGCGCCGACTCGATCATGACCGTGCTCCGCGAAGGCAAGTACACACTGCTGCCCAATACGGCCGGATGCTACACCGCGGAAGACGCCGTCCGTACCGCGCGGCTAGCCCGTGAGCTGCTCGACACGCCGCTGATCAAACTCGAGGTGATCGGCGATGAGAAGACACTCTTTCCGGACGTGCCCGCCACGCTCGAAGCCGCCAAGACGCTGGTCGACGACGGCTTCACGGTGTTGCCCTACTTCAACGACGACCCGGTCGCCGCCCGCCGGCTCGAAGACCTGGGCTGCGCAGCCGTCATGCCCTTGGCCGCGCCGATCGGGAGTGGGCTCGGGGTACGCAATCCGTTCAACATCGAGATCATCGTCAAACACGCGAGTGTGCCGGTCATCGTGGACGCCGGCGTTGGGACCGCGTCCGACGCAGCCATCGCCATGGAGCTCGGGATCGGTGGCGTGTTGATGAACACCGCGATCGCCGGGGCGAAGGACCCTGTGCGAATGGCCCGCGCGATGAAAGCGGCCGTCGAGGCGGGGCGCGACGCCTTCCTCGCCGGCCGAATCGACCGGAAGCTCTACGCGACGGCCTCAAGCCCGCTGCAGGGCGTAATCGGGTCCGACCAAGACGGCCGCACCTAGCCAGAGCATCATGCGAACGGCACTCCCGCGGATCTGGATCATCACCAACCCAGAGCACGCTGAGGGGCCCGTGGCGCCAGTGGTTCGCGCCCTCGAGGGTTGCCCGCCAGGCTCCGTCGGCGTCCAGCTTCGAGCGAAGCATGCGAGCGATCGCGAGCTCGTGGCATGGGGACGCGCGCTTCGGACCGCGACCGAGCGGCAGAGCTGCCTGCTCACCGTGAACCGACGCTCGGACGTCGCCGAGATCGTCCGCGCAGACGGGGTTCATCTACCGGAAGCTGGGCTCGCCTCCGAGGCGATTCGGAGCGAGTGGCCGGATATTTCGCTGATCGGGACATCTCGTCACGATCGGGATGGCCTCCTCCGAGCGGTCCAGGAACAGACGACGTTCGCGTTCCTAAGCCCGATCTTCCCGGTGCCCGGCAAGGGCCAAGCAATGGGCGTGAAGGGCTTTGCGATGCAGATCGCCGACGTCGGAATGCCGACGTATGCGCTCGGCGGGGTGGGCGCGCCTCACATCGCGTCGCTTATCGCCGCAGGCGCCTACGGTATCGCCGTGCGGCGCGCGATCTGCGATGCAGCAGACCCAAAGGCAGCGCTCCAAGAGCTACTGCACGCGCTTGACAAGACGGCGCCAAACGGCGAATAGCCAAACTGTCGTGGGTGCGGTTCGAAGCGGGTTCGGGTGCCTGTCATGGGTAGGTGCGGCGATCATCGTCATCGCGCTGGTCCTCAAATTCATCTGGTTCGACATGGCCTCGGTGGGCCACAATGGGATGGCGCCCACCTTGATCCGCGGGGAGCGGGTGCTGATCCACAAGCGGGGCAAGCCCACGCTCGGTTCGATCTCCGTCTGCCGGCACCCGACTGAAGATGGTTGGGTCGTTGGCCGCGTCGCAGCCACCGAGGGCATGACGATCGACTCGTACGGAAGCGAGCTCCGACTCGACGGCGAGCCCGTCGTGTTCGACCGCCAGGGGGCGACGTCGTTCCACAACGCCGACAACGACCGGAACCAGGCCCTCGTCTGGGGCAATGAGCATCTCGGCACCACGCAGCATCTGATCTTCATGGAGGATGAGGGACGGCATCGGGTCGATGAAACCACCGTTCCCGATGGCAAGGTCTACCTGCTTGGCGACTTTCGCGCCTACATGGGTCAGGACAGCCGGGTCTACGGTGTGGTCGACGCATCGACGTGCCGTGGGAACATCGTGTTTCGCGTGACCCCGGCCGAAGGTCTCGAAAGCCCAATCGCGCACCGCTATTTCCAGCCCGTCCGATAGCCCGAGTTCCGCGTTGCCCTCGGCCCGGTCCGATCTATGCTCCGCGCGCCGAGGACACCAATCGACCCGATGAAAGTCGCTGTAGTACAATTTCCAGGATCCAACGCCGACTGGGACGCCCTCCACACGGTGCGTGACGTCGTGGGCGCGGACGCCTGGTACGCTTTTCACAAGAGCACCAGCCTGGGCGACGCCGATGCCGTCGTGATTCCGGGGGGCTTTTCATACGGGGACTATCTCCGCGCGGGCGCGATCGCCGGGTTCAGCCCGATCGTGGCCTCGATTCGCGAGTTCGCGGGCCGCGGCGGCCCCGTGCTCGGCATCTGCAACGGTTTCCAGATCCTGACGGAGATGGGCCTCTTGCCCGGAGCCTTGACCCGCAACGCCCACCTTCGTTTCGAGTGTCGGGACATCCATCTTCGGGTGGAGAACGATGGACCGTTCACCGACATGGGGCGCGGCACCCTCCTCAAGCTTCCGATCGCACACGCCGACGGCCGCTACCACACGACCGATGAAGGCCTCGCCGAGCTCGAACGTCATGGACAGGTCGCATTCAGATACTGCACACCCGACGGCGACGCTCCCAACGGCTCCGACGCGAATCCAAACGGTTCGGTGAACGACATCGCTGGGGTCTACAATCGCAGCAAGAACGTGCTCGGCATGATGCCCCACCCGGAACGCGCCAGCGAAGCCATCCTCGGCAATGACCACGGCCTCTCGCTCTTTCAGTCGCTTCGGCGTCACTTGGGGTTGCAATGAGCACACCAGCAAACTTCCCCGGAGAGCCGGACAGCTCCCCGGAGATCGCACGCGAGTTCGGGCTTTCGAGCGACGAGTGGGCGCGAGTGCTGAGCACGCTCGCACGCCAGCCGAGCTACGCTGAGCTCGGCGTCATCAGCGTGATGTGGTCGGAGCACTGCTCGTACAAGTCGTCGCGGGTGCACCTCGGCCGCCTTCCCACCACTGGGCCTCAGGTCGTACAGGGTCCCGGCGAGAACGCCGGCGCGGTCGATATCGGGGACGGTTTCTGCGCGGTCTTCAAGATGGAGTCGCACAACCACCCGTCGTACATCGAGCCGTACCAAGGCGCCGCCACGGGCGTCGGAGGGATCCTGCGCGACGTGTTCACCATGGGCGCGCGTCCAGTGGCCTCGCTCAACTCGCTCCGTTTCGGTCGGCCGGACCATCCGAAGACAGCGCACCTCCTCAAGGGCGTCGTCGCCGGCATCGGCGGCTACGGCAACTGCATCGGCGTTCCCACCGTGGGCGGCGAGGTGCAGTTCGATCCGAGCTACGACGGCAACATCCTCGTCAACGCGTTCACGGTCGGCATTGCCAAGACGGACGACCTCTTCTTCGGCGTCGCCGAAGGGGTTGGCAATCCGATCATCTACGTGGGCGCGAAGACAGGGCGCGATGGGATTCATGGCGCCACGATGGCGAGCGCCGAGTTCGGCGAAGAGACGGACAGCAAGCTGCCTACCGTCCAGGTCGGCGATCCTTTCATGGAGAAGCTTCTGCTGGAAGCGTGCCTGGAGATCTTCGCGACCGACTGCCTGTCGGGCGTGCAGGACATGGGCGCGGCTGGATTGACCTCGTCCTCGGTAGAGATGGCCGACCGCGCAGGCAACGGCATCGAGCTCGATCTCGACGCGATCCCCCGCCGCACCAAAGCGTTGAGCCCCTACGAAATGCTTCTCAGCGAATCGCAGGAGCGCATGTTGATGGTCTCAAAAGAGGGCCGCGAGCAGGAAGTGTTCGACATCTGCGCCAAGTGGGACCTCGACGCTTCCATCGTCGGTCGCGTCACCGACACAGGGCGTTTCGTCTGCAAGGCGACCCCCGGTTACGACCCATTCGACGGCACAGGGGCGCCCGACCCCGTCGTCGTGGTCGACCTCCCTGTGGACCTACTCACCAACGCAGCGCCCAAGTACGACCGACCTCAGAAGTCCCGCGCGGACGCCGCGTCGATCGTGACGATGACCGGCGACGCCCCGGACGACCTCGGCGAAGAGCTCCTGACGCTGATCGGCTGTCCCAACATCGGGAGCCGCGCATGGATTTGGCGGCAGTACGACCACATCGTTCGCGACGGTACGGTGATTCGTCCCGGCGAAGGCGACGCGGCCGTGGTTCGGGTCTTCTGTCAGGACGAGAGCGGGACCCGCGAGAAGTACCTGGCCGTAGCGTCCGACTGCAACGGCCGGCACGTGGAGCTCGATCCGTTCGGCGGGGCCGCCATGGCCGTCGCCGAGTGCACACGCAACATCGTCTGCGTCGGCGGCAAGCCACTCGGCCTCACCGACTGCCTCAACTTCGGCAATCCCGAAGTGCCCGAGCAGATGTGGCGCTTCGCGCAGGCGATCGACGGTCTCGCGGCCGCGTGCAGTGCGCTCGATGCGCCAGTCGTGTCCGGCAACGTGAGCCTCTACAACGAAACCGATGGCAACGCGATCCTGCCGACGCCCACGGTCGCCGTCGTCGGCCAGCTCGAGAAGCCAGAGCATCGTTTGGGCCTTGGGTTCACGTGCGAGGGTGACGTCATCGCCCACCTCGGGCGGCCGTCCCGAGGCGTGCTCGGCGCCTCGGAATGGCTGGTCCAGCACACGGGTCGCGTCACAGGCGCACCGGTCGGCATCGACCTCGATGCGGAGGCAGCGCTGCAGCGAGCAGTGCTCGAAATTGCGCGCGCGATGCTGCTCCACAGCGCGCACGACATCAGCGACGGTGGCTTCGCGGTATGCTTGGCAGAGGCCTGCATCGCTCACGGATATGGCGCCCGAGTCGCGCTTCCCGCTGCCGAGGACGCCCCCGCTCACGCCTTGCTTTTCAGCGAGGAGCCCTCCCGCATCGTCGTGAGCCTACCCGCCAGCAACGTCGACGCGGTTCGCGAGATCTGCGCCCGGCACGAGGTGCCGTTCCGAGAGATCGGCAACGTCACGGGGGACAGCTTGGCGATCGAGGGGGTGTGCGAGGTGCCCGTCGAAGCGCTCGCCGAGCGGCACGCCAAAGCGCTCGACGACATCGTCAGTTGATTCGTCGGCGAGCGACCGAGTAGCCCGCAAGTCCTGCGATCGTAGCCACGCCGATCCATAGAAGGAGACCGGTCTCGGCACGGAACGCATTGTAGAGCATCCACGAGGAGGAGGAGGCGTACACTGCCGCGGCAACGAGAGCCCCGCGGCGCGGCGCTGGAAGCTCGACCCGTTGCCACCTCGCCCGGAACAGCCCGAGCGCAACCAGCGCCGAAAAGAGGACGAGAATCGCAGCTACGTTGGTGAGCAACTCGGCGAGCGTGTGAAGGTACAGCAGCCCTATCGCGAGCAAGCCTTGCAACACGACGGCCGCGCGGGGAGGTGCGCCTGGCTCTCCGCGGAGCACTTGGGGAAGAAACCCATCTCGGGCCATCTCCGCATAGACGCGAGGGCCTACGAGCAGCATGGCGCTCGTACTCGAGATCATCATGACCGAGATCCCCATCGACATGACCGAGGTCCCCGCAGGGCCGAGGAAGTCCGAGACGACGAGGTGTCCGAGCGTCACTCGCGCCTCCTCGTATTCGAAGACCACTAGGGCGCGCTCGGGAGTCAGATTGGCGACGAGAACCCAGTTCACCAGCAGATACGCGACGCCCACCAACGCACAACCGATCAGTAGCGCCCTCGGCACATCTCGGGTGGGAACCTCGAACTCCCCGGCCGCGTACGTCGCCGCGTTCCATCCCGAGAACGCGTAGGCCACGAAGAACAGTCCGGTCGCAAAGGAAGACGCGATGCTCTCACTGCCGGTCGTAGGACGCCACACCGGCCATTGGTTGTCGCCCATCGACAAACCGAGCGCAACGAACGAGAGGATGAGCAAGCCCTTGAGGATGACCAGAGCGTTTTGTGTCCACTTCGAAGTCGAAAGCCCGAGTGTGTGGAAGAACGTCAATCCCGCGATCAGCGCGCTCGCGCCCAAGCGCGCATCGCCCTGGCCCAGCACCGCGAATGCAAATGCCGAGGCGGCGAATGCGCTGATCGCCATCGGCGCCGAGAAACCCACCAGGAGCGAGGCCCACCCCGCGAGATACCCTATCGCCGGGTGGATGAGCTCGGACAGATACCGGTACTCGCCACCCGACCGCGGGATGAGGAGCGCGACCTCAGCGTACGTTCTCGCGCCAGCCATCGCGAGCAACGCACCGACGCCCCACGCGAGCAGAATCCACCCAGAGCTCAACTCCTGGGCCATGAAGCCCGTACTCAGGAAAACACCGGCACCCACCATGTTGGCCACGACGAGACCGACACCGGACCAAAGACCCAAGAAAGCCGTGTTAGGCTTCGGGCCGCCGGGACGGGATGGACGCATGCTTCAACACTCCTTTGCACTCGCCACGCTTCGGTTCGCGGCTTCGACGTTCGGCTGCACCATCGCAGAATCGAACGACATGGGCGCCGTACCTCGAGCAGTAGCGCTACTCGGCCGCTTCGACCGCTGCAGGAACGGGCCGCTTCTCGCCTCGAAGCTCGACGGAAACGAGCTTCGAGACGCCGGGCTGCTCCATCGTGACGCCGTAGAGCACGTCCGCGTACTCCATCGTGCGCTTGCTGTGCGTGATGATGATGAACTGAGAGCGTTGGGTCATCTGCTGGATGGCCTCGGCGAAACGGCCGATGTTGGCCTCGTCTAGCGGCGCATCGACCTCGTCGAGCAGGCAGAACGGGCTCGGCTTGTACTGGAAGATGGCAAAGATGAGCGCGACCGCGGTAAGCGCCTTCTCACCGCCGCTCATGAGCTCGAGAGAGCCGAGACGCTTGCCGGGAGGCTGCGCGATGATGTCGATGCCGGTCTCGAGCATGTCCTGTGGGTCGGTGAGCCGAAGCTCGGCTTTGCCTCCCCGGAAGAGCAGTGGATAGATGCGCTTGAAGCGCTCGTTGATCGCCGTGAACGCCTCTCGGAACATCACGCGACTCTCGCGATTCATTTGGCGAATGGCCTTGTCGAGCTTGGTGAGCGCTTCTTCGAGGTCACGGCGTTGGCTCGTGAGGTACTCGTAGCGCGCAGCGTTCTCCTCGTACTCCTCGATCGCGGTGAGGTTGATCTCGCCCATGCGGTCGATGAGTCGCTGAAGCTCCTCGGCTCGGGAAGTGTCTTCGGGCCCCGGCATCGGTCGCGAGTGGTAGTCGCCGATGACGTACGCGAGCTCGACGCGATGCTTGTCCGACACCTGCTCCTCGAGATGCTCGAGCGAGAGCACCAACTCGCGCTCCCGAAGCGTGAGCTCGTTGAGCACAGTGGACCGCTCTTCGATGGCCGAGCGGAGCTCCTTCAGCACCGCCTCTGCCTGCCCGAGCTGCGTTTGCGCCTCATCGTAGCGGCTACGAATCGCCGAGAGGTCTGCTCTCGCTGCGGCGGCGTCGTGTGCGGTCTCGCTCAGGCGGCCCTGGTGCAACAAGATGCGCCCGTCCGCCTGCCCCTGGTCGCGATCGGCAATTGCGACG
>JBATLA010000293.1:0-13521 GCA_049669945.1 Polyangiales bacterium
CCGGTGGAGGCCCCGTCGTGAGGACGTGGGTACGCGACGACAGCCACGGGACGCGGCGTATACTGACGAGAGCTTCTACACGCTCGATCTCAGACGGCATGCGGGCGGCAAGTAGCCGGGCCGCTCAACCGTCGACCAGGCGCACGGCGCCCGCGGGCAGGGGGAGCGTCGGCAAGTTGTCGAAGGCGGTCTTCAAGCTCTCCTGCCAGCCGCGCCGGAGCGAGCGAAGGTACTCGTCGTCTTCACCGAAAATCACTGCGCTGCCGGGCCGTTGCGAGTCGGCCGAGTACAGGAGGAGATCGATGGGCGGCCCCACGCTCGCGTTGCTTCGCATGGTGGAATCCATCGAGACGAGCGCACACCTGCCTGCGACTTCGAGGCTGAGCTCTGGCGCGATGATGCGATCGAGGATTGGCTTTCCGTACTTTTCCTCGCCGATTTGCAGATACGGCGAATGACGGGAGACCGGGATGTAGTTCCCCTCCGGGTAGATGAGAAGAATCGAATGCTCGGAGCCCCTGATTTGGCCCCCCAAGATGAAGCTTGCGCCGGAGCTGAACTGCTTGCCCTTGGAACCTTTTTCGTGCTTCTGCTGCTCGGCGACGCTCACGCGGCCGATGTAGTCCGCAGCGCCAGTGAGGCGCGTGACCGTGGTGAGGTTGGTCTCCGCGCCATCCTCGATGTCGCGCCGGAGCCGCGTGATGACCGCCCGGCTGGTTGCGAGGTTGCCCGCAGTGACGAGTGTGAAGAAGCGCTCTCCGTCGCCGCAGAACGTGTGCATCTTGCCGTAGGTGCTGATGTGGTCGACGCCAGCGTTGGTGCGGGAGTCCGATGCAAACACCAGCCCCTGGTTCACCTTCACGGCCACGCAATAGGTCATCCGACGGAAAATACGGGAGGCGGGGAGGGCGGTCAACGCAATACGCCGGTTGCGGTTTGAGGCCGTTTGCCCGAGAGTACGCGCCGGAGATCGTAACCTTATGATTCTGGATCGCTTTCGGGTTGACGGCCGGGTCGCTGTCGTGACCGGGGCCGGTAGAGGTATCGGCCGAGGGATTGCAATCGCGCTCGCCGAGGCTGGGGCCAACGTCGTGCTGGCGGCCAGGCGAGAGCACACGCTCCTCGAGGTCGCCAGCATTGTCGAGCAAAACGGCGGCCGCGCGCTCGTGGTGCCGACCGATGTGCTCGACACGGAGCAACTCGATCATCTGGCCACGCGAGCGCTCGAAGAATTCGGCGGCGTGGACCTTCTCGTGAACAACGCCGGCGGAACCCTGCCGAGCCCGGCGCTACAATGCACCGACGACGAGCTCGACAAGGCGTTTCACTTCAACGTGACGACTGCCTTTCATTTGTCGCGCGCACTGGCGCCTTCGATGGCGGAGCGCGGGCATGGAGCGATCGTCAACATCACTTCAGGGCTTTCGCATTTGGTCGACAATGGCTTCGTCGCGTACGGCACCGCCAAAGCGGCGATGTCGCACATGACGAGGTTGCTTGCCCACGAGTGGGCGCCGCACGTGCGCGTCAACGCAATTGCCGTCGGTGCGACGCAAACCGATGCGCTGGCGATGGTGACGGCCGATAAGGCGCTCGCGAAGCAGATGGAGGACCTCACGCCGCTCGGACGCCTCGGGACGGTCGAGGACATTGGGGCGGCCGCGCTCTATCTTTTGTCCGACGCCGGAAGCTGGGTGACGGGCAAGGTGCTCGAGGTCGACGGCGGCACCGTCGATTCGAACTGGCCGTTCGCGATGCCGAGCGGGCTGAGCGGGCCGGGGGGCGGGTGACGAGATGAAGTCCGCCATGATCGATGCGCATACCGAAGATCCGTCGGCGGTGCAGGTGCGCGATGTGGCAGCACCGAAACCCAGCCGGGGGCAGGTGCGCGTACGCATGCGCATGGCGCCCGTGAACCCGTCCGACTTCAACTACATCAACGGGACATACGAGCATGCTTTTGCGCGCATGATCTGGAACCGCGACGTCGAGCGGCCCACTGGGCCCGACGGCGAGCCCGCGACCGCCCCGCCGTATTCGCTTGGCGTCGAAGGGGTGGGCATCGTGGAGGAGTCGGGCGGCGGCTTCCTGGGCAAACGCCTGGTCGGCAAGCGGGTCGCTGTCGTGAGCGGGCCACCCAACGGCACCTGGCAAGAGCAAACGCTGATCGACGCGCGGCGCGCATTTCCGGTGCCGCGTTCGCTGAGCGATGCGGAGGCGTGCTCGTTCTTCGTGAACCCCTTGACCGCGCTCATCATGGTGCGGCACGTCCTACAAGTGCCAAGGGGCGCGGTGGTATTGCAGACTGCGGGAGGCTCCGCACTCTGCCAGATGGTGCGGAATCTGGGGCGGGCCGATGGGTTTCGGGTCATCAACGTCGTCCGAAGCCGTGCTGGCGCCGAGCGCCTGAAAGCGGACGGAGCCAAATATGTCATCGCGCTCGAGGATCAAGACATGCTCGAGGCGGTGCATCGCTACACGCCGGGCGGTGTGCAGTTCGTGCTGGACTGCGTTGGCGGCGCCACCGGTTCGCTGGCGCTCCGAACGCTCGCCCCCGGAGGGCGGATGATCTGCTACGGCACCCTCAGCCCCGAGCCGATCTCGCTTCCGCCGCGCGACATCATGATGCCGATGACGACCGTCGAAGGCTTCTACCTCGCGGCGTATCTGCAGAACCGTTCTCTCCTGCAACGCATCGGTTTGGTGCGCAACACAGCGAAGCTCATCGCCAGCGGCGTTCTTGGGACCCCTGTCGAGCAAAGCTATGCCCTCGACGACCTGCACGCAGCACTCGAGCATGCGCGCCGGCCGGGCCGTACGGGCAAGATCCTCCTAGCCCTCTAGAACCAACCCCGAAATGAAGCCACTGATCGTCGTTTGTACCGATTTTTCCCCCTGCTCGGAGCTGGCTCTGCAACGGGCGGCCGACATTGCCAGACGGGATGAAACCCGGGTGTTCATCATCCACACGTTCGATCCGAAGAAGGTCAAAGGCCCCGCAGCCCATGCGCCGACGGAGCGCGACAGGCGAGCGTGGGACGAGGACTCGATGCGTCTCCTGAAGGAGGCGCGGCACCGCTACTTCGGCCACCTCGAAGACACCGATGTCCAGTACGACGCGCTCCCGTGCGCCTCGCCTTCGGTCGAGATCTGCCGGGTCGCCAACGAGACGAAGGCGAGCCTGATTGTGCTGGGGTCGCACGGGCGCACAGGCGTCATGCGACGCCTCGTGGGCAGCGTCGCGGAAAACACCGTGCGTCACGCGCCGTGCAGCGTGTTCGTGGTTCGGGACCAAGTGGCCCCCGCAAGCTGACGCGCTACGAGAGCTTCGACTTGATGTTCTGGAGGCGCTGCTTGATGTCGTTGCCTAGCGCCTTGAGCTCATCACCAACCTCTTCGGCCTTGGCATCGAAACGCTGTTCGAAGTCCGCCAGGCGTGGCTGAACCTCGTCCCACGCGTCCTTCGCGTCCATGCCGGCGAGATGCAGCTTGAGCTTGATCTCGTCTGCGGCTTTCCGGAGGTCGTTGCGCGTATCTTCCAAATCCTGCTTCACTGTCTTTTCTGCTTCGTCGGCACTCATGGTCTCCTCCTTTGAGGGGTCCGAGGCAATACCAGCACTGCACCGCTCGTGCCAAGCGGAAGGCCTAAGGTTTTTGGGCGATGCTTGTGAGGCAGGCGCAACTTCTTCGCGGGGGCCCTCGTGAAGCGCAAGATCCGCGCCGTCTGGGCGGTCCTTTCGCCGCGTTTTCCCGCCGTGGCTCTCGTTGCTGGCGTCCGTGGAAGATTGGCGCGGCGGATGCATGTGATTGCCGCCCATGGCCGCGCGTATCGAGAAGCAGCTTCGGAAAGGGCAGGCCGCGCCGAATCTGAGCGACTACGAAGGCGAACGCGCGTCGTTCTCGTGGGAGCGGGCGAAGCGTGAGCTCGACGGGCTTCCGGGCGGGCGCGGACTGAATCTCGCGTACGAGGCACTTGGCCGCCACGTCGTGCGCGGGCACGGTGACCAGACGGCGCTCATCTGGCTGGGCAAGAGGGGCGAGCGCAGTGAGATCAGCTACGCAAAGCTCGATTCGCTCACCGATCAGTTTGCGAACGTACTCACCGGGCTCGGCGTCAATCCCGGGGACCGCGTGTACTCGCTCGCGGGGCGCATCCCTGAGCTCTACGTTTGTGCGCTTGGCACGCTGAAGCATCGTGCGGTCTTCTGCCCGCTGTTCTCGGCCTTTGGGCCGGAGCCGATCTTGCAGCGGCTGAACCTCGCCGAGGCCAAGGTGCTCTTCACCACCGAGCGTCTTTTCAAGCGCCGCATCGCTGCGATCCTCGAGCAGATCCCGACGCTCGAGCACGTGATCGTGCTCGCTGATCCGAGGTGGCCCAAGCGGCCCGAGGGCACGATCGACTGGGCAGAGGCGATGGCGGCGGCACCGGTCGAGTACGAGATCGCGGACACGGACCCGGAGACGCCGGCCCTGCTGCATTTCACCAGCGGGACGACCGGCACGCCCAAAGGGGCCTATCATGTCCACGGTGCAGTGCTGATGCACTACGTGACGGGCAGGCTCGCGCTCGACATGCATCCCGATGACATCTACTGGTGCACGGCGGACCCAGGGTGGGTGACCGGAACCTCCTATGGGATCAGCGCACCACTCACCAACCGCGTGACGATGATCGTCGACGAGGCGGAGTTCGATCCGCAGCGCTGGTATGAGATCCTCGAGGACGAAAGGGTGCTGGTTTGGTACACGGCGCCGACCGCGATTCGAATGCTGATGAAGGCGGGTGCAGAGCTTCCGCGAAGCAAAGACCTCTCGGCCCTGCGCTTCATGGGGAGCGTTGGCGAGCCCTTGAATCCGAGTGCGGTTGTCTGGGGCAACGAGGTGTTCGGTATGCCCTTCCACGACAACTGGTGGCAGACCGAGACCGGCGGGATCATGATCGCGAACTACGCGTCGATGGACGTGAAGCCCGGCTCGATGGGCCGGCCGATGCCCGGGGTCACTGCAGGCATTCTTCGGGAAGGCGACGACGGGCACCTGCACGAGGTCGACGATGCTGACGTCGACGGGGAGCTCGCGCTGCGTCCCGATTGGCCATCGGTCTTTCGCGGCTACTGGAACAACGAGAAGCGGTACAGGGAATGCTTTCGCGACGGCTGGTACTTGTCCGGCGATCTCGCCCGCCGCGACGAGGACGGGTATTACTGGTTCGTCGGCCGAGCGGACGATGTGATCAAGTCGGCCGGTCACCTCATCGGCCCATTCGAGGTGGAGAGTGTGATCATCAAGCATCCGGCGGTCGCTGAGGTGGGGGTCATCGGAAAGCCGGACCCGGTCGCCGGCACGATCATCAAAGCGTTCGTCAGCCTGCATGCGGGGTACGAATGGAACGAGGACCTCCAAAGAGAGCTGCTCGGTTTCGGTCGGAAGAACCTCGGCACTGCGGCGCCCCGCGAGATCGACTACTGCGTGTCGCTCCCGAAGACGCGGAGCGGAAAGATCATGCGCCGACTTCTGAAGGCGCGGGAGCTCGGGCTGCCCGAAGGGGACACCTCGACCTTGGAAGGAGGAGACAGTTGACCATGGACATCTCACGCGATCACGCGCTCGAGCTCCTACGCGACATGATCCGGATTCGCCGGCTCGAGGAGAAGAGCGCCGAGCTCTACTCCAAGCAGAAGATCCGTGGCTTTCTGCACCTGTACATCGGCGAAGAAGCTGTGGGCGTCGGCGCGATGCATGCCCTTCGCGAGGACGACAACATCGTGGCCACCTACCGGGAGCACGGTCAGGCGCTCGTGCGAGGCATTCCGGCCGCACAGATCATGGCCGAGATGTACGGCAAGGCGAATGGTTGCTCCGGTGGGCGCGGCGGGTCGATGCATTTGTTCTCGGCCGAGCGGAACTTCTACGGGGGCCATGCCATTGTGGGCGGCGGCTTGCCAATCGCCGTAGGGCTGGCGCTGGCCGACAAGATGAAGGGCCAGTCACGGGTCACAGCTTGCTTCTTCGGGGATGGAGCCACCGACGAGGGCGAGTTCCACGAGTCGTTGAATCTAGCGGCGTTGTGGCAGTTGCCCGTCCTGTTCCTGTGCGAGAATAACGAGTACGCGATGGGCACGGCGCTCTGGCGTCACGTATCGGATCGAAACATCGCGAACAATCCGCCTGCATATGGTGTGCCGGCTGATTCGGTGAACGGGATGGATGTAGTCGCCGTCGAGCGCGCGGTGCACAACGAAGCCGAGCTGGTTCGAGAAACCAGCAAGCCGCGGTTCCTCGAGCTCAAGACGTATCGTTTTCGAGCGCACTCGATGTACGACGCGGAGCTGTACCGCTCGAAGGAGGAAGTCGACGAGCACAAAAAGGACGACCCCATAGAGGGCTTCCAGAAGCGATTGCTCAAAGAGGGCTTAGTCGAGCAGTCGGACATCGACACGATCGAAGACGCCGCCGCCAAGGAGATCGCCGATGCGGTCGAGTTCGCGGAGCAGGGCGAGTGGGAGCCGATCGAGGACATCACCCGCCACACCTACGCGAGGAATTTGTCGTGACGACATACCGAGACGCAGTTCGCACCGCGCTTCAGACCTTGCTCCGTGAGGATAAGCGCGCGTTCTTGATGGGCGAAGACGTGGGCCGCTACGGCGGCCCCTACGCCGTGAGCAAAGGCTTGCTCGAAGAGTTTGGCGAGGAGCGGGTCCGCGACACGCCACTTTGCGAATCGACGTTCGTCGGTGCGGGAATCGGGGCCGCGCTCGGCGGGATGCGACCGATCGTCGAGGTCATGACGGTGAACTTCAGCTTGCTGGCGCTCGATCAGGTGGTGAACAACGCGGCGGTGATGCGGTACATGTCCGGAGGACAGTTCCAGGTGCCCATCGTGGTCCGCATGGCGACGGGTGGCGGCAAGCAGATTGCGGCACAGCACTCTCACAGCCTCGAGAACTGGTACGCGCACATTCCCGGCATCAAGGTGCTCGCACCCGCCACGGTGCAGGATGCGCACGACATGCTTCTCGCTGCAGTCGAGGATCCGGATCCGGTGTTCGTGTTCGAGCACCAGATGCTCTACGGCATCGACGGCGAGCTCGACACCACCGCGACGCCACCATCCCCGTGGAAGGCGCTCGTTCGGCGCTCGGGGACCGACGTGAGCCTCATCGCTTATGGCGGCTCGATGCACAAGGCGCTTGGTGCAGCGGAGGAGCTTGGCAAGGGGGGCATCAGCGCAGAGGTCGTGGACCTTCGCAGCCTTCGTCCCTTAGACCGCGGGACGCTCCTCGACAGCGTGCGCCGGACGCACCGGGCGGTTGTGATCGACGAGGCCTGGAAGACGGGCAGCCTCGCCTCCGAGATCAGCGCCATCCTGGCCGAGGACGCCTTTTACGACCTCGACGCCCCAATCGAGCGCGTCTGCACGCTCGAGGTGCCCATGCCGTACGCGAAGCATCTCGAAGAGGCGGCGATTCCACAGGTCGATCGCATCGTCGATGCCGCGAAGAGGAGCATGGGCGGTGACTGAGTTCTTGATGCCGTCCCTCGGGGCGGACATGACCGCCGGGACGCTCGCGAAGTGGCGGGTCGCCACCGGCGACACCGTCCAACATGGCGACATCATCGCCGAGGTCGAAACCGACAAGGGGATCATCGAAGTCGAGGTGTTCGAAAGCGGGGTGGTGCAGAGGCTGCTGGTGAGCGAAGGGGAGAGAGTGCCGGTGGGCACGGCGCTCGCAGAAATTGGAACCCGCGGCCTCGGCATTGGACCTTCGGGAACCGGATCCGAACCCGAGGCCGGTGTCATTCTTTCTCATGGGGCCTCCGACGTTCCGCTCGGTGGCCCCATGGCCTCACCTGCGGTGCGGCGGAAGGCGCATGAGCTCGATGTTTCTCTCGGGCGCGTTCGCGGGAGCGGGGAGCAGGGGCGCATTACGCTCGACGATGTGCGAAGCGCGGCGCTTCCAGCGGCCGCCTCGAGTGAGCGTGTCCGAATCTCTCCTTATGCGCGCCGGATCGCCGCCGAGCGAGGCGTCGATGTCTCGGTGCTTCGTGGTACCGGCCCTGGCGGTGCGATTCAGGCGAGCGATGTCCTGAGCGCCAAAGCAGCGCCTCCCTCGAAGCCGGCCTCGTCCGCCGAGCGGATGCAAAACGCGATCGCTGCGGCCATGACGCGGGCCAACGACGAGATCCCCCACTACTACGTCGAGCACACGATCGACATGGGGAACGCGCTGGCGTGGCTGAAGGAGGTCAATGCGACACTCGGTGTCAGCGAACGCTTGGTGTCCGGGGTTCTCGTGCTCCGTGCGGTCGCTCGCGCACTCCAGAAGCACAAGAAGCTCAACGCGACTTGGCAGGCGGGGAAGGTCGTGCCGAGCGACGAGGTGCACGTCGGGATGGCCGTTTCACTTCGTGGCGGAGGACTCGTCGCGCCGGCGCTTCGCAACACCAACCAGGGTAGCCTGTCCGACTTGATGGCGCGCATGACCGACTTGGTGTCCCGCGCCCGAGCCGGCGCGCTTCGAAGCTCGGAGATGACGTCGGCCACGACTACGGTCACGTCTCTTGGAGAGCGGGGTGTTGAAGCCGTGACGCCGATCATCTTTCCCCCGCAGATCGCCATCGTCGGATGCGGCGCGACCCTCGAGCGCCCATGGGTGGTCGGCGGCCAGGTCGTTGCGCGACCTGTGATGCGCGTCACACTTGGTGGCGATCACCGCGTCAGCAACGGCCACGAAGGCGCGCGCTTCCTAAGCGCGCTTGATCGACTACTGCAGGAGCCTGAAGAGCTATGACCAGCGAAGAGATCCGCGCGACCTTGCTCAAGTGCCTGACCGACGTCGCACCGGAGATCGCCGACGAGGAGATCGAAGACGACATGGACCTCCGCGACGAGCTCGACCTCGATTCGATGGACATCCTTCGCTGGGTCCAAGGGATCCACAAGGCGCTCGAGGTCGAGATCCCCGAGGAGGACTACGGAAAGATCGCAACTCTTGGGGAGGCGGTCGACTATGTCGCAGCCCGGGTCTAAAGAGGCGCCCGCCTGGCACGCGCTGTCTGTCGACGCGGTGCTGTCGACGCTGTCGTCTGCGCGCAGAGGCCTCACCAAGGTCGAGGTCCAGCAGCGATTGGAGCGCGACGGCCCAAACGAGCTCCAAGCAGCCGCCCGCGTGTCCCCCTGGAGGATTCTCCTCGAACAGTTCAAGAACGTTCTGATCCTCATCTTGTTGGTGGCGACCCTGGTGTCGGCGTTTCTCGGCCATGGCGTCGAGACCATCGCCATCGCAGTCATCGTGGTGTTCGCTGTCGTTCTCGGCTTCATCCAAGAGTATCGCGCGGAGCGCGCGATCGAAGCACTCCGGGAAATGGCGGCGCCTACGGTCATCGTCATTCGCGACGGCCGAGAGATGGAGATTGCCGCGCGCGACCTCGTGCAGGGCGACATCATTCTGCTCCAGGCAGGCGACAAGGTGGCTGCGGACGCTCGATTGCTCGAGTCGGTCAATTTGCAGACTGATGAAGCCGCCCTGACCGGCGAGTCCCTACCCGTACACAAGAAGATCAAGGCGTTGCCCGAGGAAGCTCTGTCTCTCGGCGACCGCAGCAACATGGTGTTCGGGGGCACGATCGTCACCTATGGGCGAGGCCGTGGCATCGTCGTGGCGACCGGTATGAACACCGAGGTCGGCCAGATTGCCGAGATGCTCCAGACCGTCGAAACCGGCCGCACACCACTTCAGCGGAACCTCGACAGGGTAGGCCGGGTGCTCGCGCAAGCGGCGCTGGGCATCGTTGCTGTCGTCGTCGCCGTGGGATTTTTTCGGGACGAGCCCTTGCTCGAAATGTTCATCTTCGGGATCGCACTCGCGGTCGCCGCCGTCCCCGAAGCCTTGCCTGCTGTGGTGACGATCTCGCTGGCGATCGGTGTGCAGCGGATGGTGAAGCGAAACGCGCTCGTCAGGCGCCTTCCCGCGGTGGAGACCTTGGGAAGCACCTCCGTCATCTGTTCGGACAAGACTGGAACGCTCACTCGGGACGAGATGACGGTGCGTCGGCTTCGTACGCACGACAGAACCGTGGTGGTCTCGGGAAGCGGGTACGAACCGCAAGGCGAGCTCTTCGTGAACGGCTCGGCCGTCGAGCCGTCCGAGCTCGAGATGGAGCTGTTGACCGCCGGCGCGTTGGTCTGTGATGCGCACCTGGTCGAGGAAGAGGACGGAGGCTGGGAGCTCAAAGGGGACCCGACGGAGGGCGCGATCATCGTGGCCGCTGCGAAGGTCTCCCTCCACAAGGCCGATCTCGACGATCGATTTCCGCGCGTCGACGAAATCCCTTTTACGTCTGAATCCAAACGCATGACGACCCTTCATACCCTCGGGGACGGCCGGGTCGCATACGCAAAAGGCGCGCCGGAGGTCGTTCTCGAATCCTGCTCCCGGCAGCTCACGAGCCAAGGCGAGGTGACCCTCGAAGAGGTCGATCGGAAGGCGATTCTCGACGCGGTTCGAGAGATGGCCGGCGAAGCCCTACGCGTGCTCGCCGTCGCGAAGAAGGGGAACGCGACGATCGAGGATGCAGAGCGCGACATGACGTTCCTCGGCCTGGTCGGGATGATCGATCCGCCTCGTCCTGAGGCACAGTCTGCGGTCGCCCAGTGCAACCGAGCCGGCATCCGGGTGATCATGATCACCGGGGATCACCCGCTCACCGCTCAGGCGATCGCGCGAGAAATCGGCCTCGTTCATACCGGGCGTGCAGCCACCGGCGCCGAGCTCGAAGACCTGTCCGACGAGGAGCTGGCGCAGGAGGTCGAAAGCATCGAGGTGTACGCGCGCGTGTCACCGGCGCACAAGCTTCGAGTCGTCACCGCGCTTCAGCATCGAGGCCACACCGTCGCCATGACGGGCGACGGTGTGAACGATGCGCCCGCGCTCAAGAAAGCGGACATCGGTGTGGCGATGGGCATCACCGGCACGGACGTGAGCAAGGAAGCCTCCGCGATGACGCTTCTCGACGACAACTTCGCGTCCATCGTAGCGGCCGTGGAGGAAGGAAGGGGGATCTTCGAAAACGTCAAGAAGTACCTGATGTACCTTCTGTCGGCGAACATCGGAGAGATCGGACTCGTCGCCGGCGCGACGCTGGTCGGTCTGCCGCTTCCTCTAACCGCAGTGCAGATCCTCTATGTGAATCTCGCCACCGACGGCCTCCCCGCGTTGGCGCTCGCCGTCGACCCTCCCGAGGACGATCTCATGGAGCAGGCCCCGCGCAACACCAACTCCGGGGTGTTCACCCGGTCGGTCGTGACGCTGATGCTGGTCGGGGGAGGGTGGTCGACCGTGGCCAATCTCACGCTCTTCACCTGGGCGCTGGAGTCTGGGCGCAGCGTCACTCTGGCCATGTCGATGACGTTCGTCTCGTTGGTGCTCCTCGAGTTCGTCAAAGCGTACAACTTCAGGTCCGACCGGCACTCCATATTCCGTCGGCCATTCGCCAACAAATGGCTGAACCTGGCGATCCTCTGGGAGGTCGTGCTCCTCGTGTTCATCTTGTCGTTCGAGCCGCTGCATGAGGCGTTTGGCACCAGCCCGCTGTCGCGAACCGACTGGCTCATGGCTGGCGTTCCCGCCCTGAGCTTGACCCCGGTCCTCGAACTGACGAAGTGGATCGTGTCCAGGCGTCCACACTCGTCTCCATGAGAGCGCCGGAGAACGGCGATGGCAGAACCGCCTGACTGTGGTAGAGCTTCCCACATGGAAAAGAGTGCTCCTATCGCCGACTTCATGACGCCGATGCCCCATACCGTGGGCAGCGAGCAGACGATCACGTTTGCGCAGAAAATGATGCGGAAGTACGACATTCGCCACTTGCCTGTGCTCCACGGCGGGGAGCTCTACGGCATCGTCAGCGATCGCGACCTCGGCATGATTGCCGGCCTCAACGAAGTGAATCCCGACGAGACGACGGTCGAAGAAGCGATGACGCAAGAGGCCTACACGGTGGCCAAAGACGCCGCGATGTTCGATGTGCTCCGCGAGATGCTCGAGCACAAGTACGGCTCGGCCGTCGTCGTGGAGGGCATCAAGATCATCGGCATCCTCACGACGCACGACGCCCTGCAGCTCCTGGTCGACAACTTCCAGAACGTCTAGCGCCGAGCGTCAGTCGCCGACGCCGAGCTCGTTGATGACCTTGGTCAAGAGGGGCGGGTCGTCGGTCATGATGCCGTCGACGCCGAGCGCAATCAGATCGCGCATCTCTTGCTCGTCGTTGATCGTCCATACGTGCACGTACATGTCGAGCTCGTGAGCTCGGGGGATGAAGCCCGGGTGCAGGACGTCGACAATGCGGTCGCCGACATCGAACTGCGTGGGCACCTGCAGAAACTCGGCGGGAGGCTCGTACTCCGGGTCGAGGTCATCAAAGGCTTTGCCCCAAAATACCAGTGTCTCGTTCACACCGGTATTGGTGGCGATCTCGGGTGCGGCTGCTCGGAGCTCGGCTAGGACGTCATCGGAGAACTGGGAGCCGATCATCTTATCCTCGACACCGCTATCCCGCAGCGTCTGGACGAAGTTGTCGACGATCGATGGGCTCTCCTGCTTGATCTCGATGATGAACGCGACGTCCGGGTAGCGGTCGAAAACCTCTTGCAGAGTGGGAACGACCAGACCGATGCCGCGGTAGGGATACGTCTCGCCGTCATCCGGGGTGAACTCGTAGCCCGCGTCGCATTCGCGAATCTCCGCAAACGTCATCTCTTTGATCAGGCCCGTGCAGTCGGTGGTGCGATCGACCTCGTCATCGTGCATCACCACCAAAGCGCCGTCGCTCGTTTCGCCGACGTCGAGCTCCAGGATGTCAGCGCCGTCTTCGAGAGCCTGGTCGTACGCGAGTAAGGTGTGCTCCGGCCGAATACGGCGTCCGCCGCGGTGCGCGATGTTGAGCACCTTGTCGCAGCGGAGCATCGCCTGCGGGGTCGTGCATTTGGGCTCGGTGCCACCACTGCCGCCGATGCCGCCCGCGCCACCCATGCCGGCTGTGCCGCTGTCACTGCTGCTGCCGCAGCCAGCGGTCACGACGATCATACTGAGAATTAAGAGAAGCTTGTTCATGGTCACCTCGCCTGAGCGGCCTGTTTAGCAGGATCAGCCCGGGCTGTCGCATCGGCCTTGTCGTCGCCGCTCGCGCCTGGCACCTTCTCGGCCGTGTCGAGTCGAACTGAGTACACGTTTTGTCGCATCTGTGAGGCCACTTGCGGCCTTCGAGCGACCATCGAAGGAGACCGCGTCGTCGCTCTCGAGCCCGATCGCGAGCACGTAGCCAGCAAGGGCTACTCTTGCATCAAGGGCCTTCGCTATCACGAGATCCATCATTCGCCGGACAGGCTCCGGGTGCCGTTGAAACGGGTCGGCGACCGCTTCGAGGAGATCACTTGGGCGCAAGCCCTCAAAGAGATCGGCGAGAAGACGCGGCAGCTCGTGAAGGACCACGGCGGCGACTCGGTGTCCGCCTATC
>JBATLA010000294.1:0-2489 GCA_049669945.1 Polyangiales bacterium
TCGATGACGCGGTCCGGGGGGCAGGCCCAGGCGTATTGGTCGAGGTCGCGGAGCAGCTCGCGCGACGCGACGACCTCGAGCTGGCACTTCTCACGCTCCAGAGCTTCTATCGCGACCTGTCCGTGAGCTCGCTCGAGGTCGACGCCGGGCAGCTCGGTTTCGCCGCGCGGGCTGATGATCTCGGAGAGCGAGCCGCTTCGGTATCCGCGAGCGCCGCTGCGGCTCGAGTGTCTCTGATTCACGAGTGCATCCGCTCGATGCAACGGAACGCCAACCGCCAGGTTGCGCTCGACGCCCTGCTCTTTGCTCTGCGAAACCTTCACTAGGTGGCGTCTCGGCGGAATTTGGCTAGTCTCGGGCGCAAAATGGCTCGCCCTTACTACGTCACGACGCCGATCTACTACGTCAATGATCGGCCCCACATTGGCCACGCGTACAGCACCGTGGCTGCCGACGTGGTGTCCCGGTATCAAGCCCTCCGCGGCAAGCCGAGCTATTTTCTCACCGGCCTGGATGAGCACGGACTCAAGATCGAACGCCGGGCCAAGGAAGAAGGGCTCGCCCCTCAAGAGTTTGTCGACCGCATGGCGGCGCCGTTCCGCGAGGCTTGGGAAGAGCTCGACTGCCAACATCACGGATTCATCCGCACCACATCCACGCAACACAAGGAGAACGTGCAGGCCTTGTGGAAGCGCATGGAAGCGCGCGGCGACATCTACCTGGACGACTACGAAGACTGGTACTGCGTGGGTTGCGAGTCCTTCAAAACTGAAAAGGAGCTCCTCGAAGGCAACCTCTGTCCGATCCACAAGAAGCCCGTCGAGCGGATCAAGGAGCGGAGCTACTTTTTTCGGTTGAGCAACTACACACAGCCTCTCCTCGACTACTACGAAGCACACCCCGATTTCGTGCAGCCGAACGCCCGGTTCAACGAAGTGAAATCGTTTGTGAAGGAAGGCCTGCGGGACCTTTCCATCTCCCGGACGAGCTTTCGGTGGGGCATCCCAGTTCCAAACGACCCCGAGCATGTGATCTACGTGTGGCTCGACGCGCTCACGAACTACATCAGCGCGCTGGGTGGCCCAGCGGAGGAAGGCGAGTCGCCTCTCTACGACGAGTTCTGGCGCAACGCCGGCACGATCACGCACATCGTCGGCAAAGACATCCTTCGTTTCCACGCGATCTACTGGCCCGCCTTTCTGATGAGCGCGGGCGTGCGTCTGCCGACGCATGTCTGGGCGCACGGTTGGTTGACGGTCAACGGCGAGAAGATGTCGAAGTCGCTCGGCAACTTCCTTCCACCCGGGCCACTGGTCGAAGCGTTCGGGGCCGACGTGCTCCGCTACTACTTCATGCGCGAGGTGGGTTTCGGACAGGACGGCGATTTCAGCCATCGCAATCTCATCAATCGCTACAATGGTGAGCTCGCGAATGGCCTCGGCAACCTGATGAACCGAATCGTCGCGAGCATTCTCAAGAAGAGTCTCGGTGGCGAAGTTCCGAGGATCGATCTCGGCGCGCTCCAAGACACCGATCGAGGTTTGATTGCCAAGGCCGAGTCGTCCGCCAAAGAGGCGGCGAAGCATCTCGAGGCACTAGCCTTCCATCGTGCGCTCGATGCCATTTGGGAGCTCGTGTCCGCGGCGAACAAGTACGTCGATTCGACCGAGCCGTGGAAGCTCGCGAAGCAGGACGACAAGACGCGCTTGCGCCAGGTCTGCTACACGGTGCTCGAAACGCTGCGTTGGGTTTCGATCATGCTCTTCCCGGTGATGCCCCAGAAGTGCAACGAGCTCCGTGCCCAGCTCGGCATGCCGCCGCTGCTGCCGACTGAGCACGTCGACCTCTGGCCCAGCGCCTGGGGCGGGCTTCGTCCAGGCACTCCGACTCGAGCTAGCACACCACTTTTCCCACGGTTCGACGAGAGTCAGGAGCGCTCGATTCTCGAGCGACTCGGCGTGGACCAACCACAGACACAGAAGCAGGCACCCGCCATGACAGACCGAGAGCCCAGCGAAGACGATTTCATCGAGTTCGATGACTTCATGAAGGTCGACCTCCGTGTGGGCTTGGTCCAATCGGCCGAGAAGGTCGAGAAAAGCAAGAAGCTCCTCAAGTTGATCGTCGATGCCGGTGACCCGGAGCCTCGGCAGATCCTCGCTGGCATCTCCGAGCACTACGCGCCGGAGGACCTCGTCGGAAAGCGCGTCGTGATCGTTGCAAACCTGAAGCCCCGAAAGCTCATGGGACTCGAGTCGCAGGGGATGGTCCTGGCCGCCAGTGACGATGGTGGGCTCAGCGTGCTCGTCGTCGACAAAGAGGTCGAGCCCGGCTCGCGCGCGAAGTGATCCCACAGCTCGCACCGACGTTCGAAGCCGCCCTGAGAGACGTTCACGCCCAGCAACCCCGATTTCGCGGGGCAGCAGCCGCGCGACTGAGCGACCCGCCGGCGGATCGGGGCGACGAAGCGGTGCAGGGCCTCCTCGTAT
>JBATLA010000295.1:0-17641 GCA_049669945.1 Polyangiales bacterium
GGCCCAGGTAGTTGTTCGAACAAAGGCAGACGACGCGGCGCCCGTCGATCTCGACCTCCGGGCCCTGAGCACCGGAAATCCGCATGGGATGCCTGCGGAGACCGGCGGCCTCGAGCTCCCTGAGGGCTTCCTCGATCTGGGTTTCGAAGCCCATGGGCGGATCTAAGCCCAGCCGTTGCTGGGGGTCAAACACGCCGATCCATGATGTTGCACGTGAAACACCCCGAGCTCGGGGGGGCGCTCGCGAGAGACCTAGGTGCGAAGCGCCGTGGAGGACGCGAGGCGTCCTCTTTACGGTGTTGCACGTGAAACACCCGACCGGGCGCGGTCAGAGCGCGAGGTCCTGGCGCGGGTCGCCCCCAAAGGCTTCCTGCACCGTCTCGAAGGCTTCCTTGACGGCGTCGCTCTGTTCGGTCGGGAGCAGCACCTCCAAGTGGGCGATCAAGTCGCCTCGCGCCTTGCCCTTCTGCTCGATGCCCTTCCCCCGAAGCCTGAGCTTGGCTCCGTTCTGGGAGCCGGCTGGAATCGAGAGTTGCACAGTTCCCTCCGGGGTCGGGATACCCACCCTCGATCCGGCGTACGCCTCGAGTGGTGTGACCGGAACCCGGACGTGGAGCTGCTTGCCCCGAACTGAGAAATAGGGGTGCTTGCGGACCTCAACCTTCAAGAGGAGGTCCCCATCCGGGCCGCCATCGGCTCCGCGGCCACCTTGGCCTCTGAGGCGAATCTTGCCTCCGTTTCGCACCCCGGCCGGAATTCGGACCTTGATCGTCTTCTCGCCATCCGCAGAGCGAACGCTCAGCTCCTTTGTGCAGCCGAGCAGCGAGTCCCGGAAATCCACCGTAACCTCGGATTGGAGGTCTGCTCCACGGCGAGGCATGCGCGCGTAGGCTGCGCCCCGCTGGGCCCTCCCGCCGAGCAAGTCCTCCAGATTGAACTCGAAGTGCTGGGCTCCCGGCCGGCCTCTCCCGCCGCCACCGAAAACATCGCCAAAATCGAAACCTCCGAAGCCGCCGGGGCCCTGGCTTGCCGCCTGATAGACCGCGGGATCAAATCCCTCACGCAAGCCCGCCTCGCCGAACTGGTCGTATAGCTTCCGCTTCTCGGCGTCGGAAAGCACAGCGTTGGCGCCGGAGACATCCTTGAAGCGCTCCTCCGCCTCCTTGTTGTCGGGGTTGCGATCCGGGTGCAGCTCCTTGGCGAGGCTCCGGTAGGCCTTCTTGATCTCCTCTGGGCTCGCATCCCGCGCGACCCCCAGGATTTTGTACAAATCGCGGTCAGCCATGATGAGCGCCCAACATAACCATTCGAAGAGGTCTTTCAATAGCACCGAGCACCGCTTTTTTGGCAATATCGGCTCTTCTAATCGGCATAAAAGACAAAACTGACACCTTCTTATTCACAATACGTCGCTTGCGCCTGTCGAGGCGCTTCCCCGGCGTTCTTGCTGAGGCCCGACCCGCATGATACTCGCTCGCCATGGGGTTGGTCGATGTCAGCCGTCTGCCGAAGCACGTCGCGATCATCATGGATGGGAACGGCCGCTGGGCCCAGGCGAGGGGCAAGCCGCGAACGCTCGGGCACGAACGCGGAGCTGACGCGGTCCGCGCGACGATGCGCGCAGCGCGTAGGCTCGGCATTCCCGCGCTGACGCTTTACGCGTTCAGCGAACAGAATTGGCAACGACCCGAAGTCGAAGTCAACGCGCTCGTCGACTTGTTGTGCGACTGCCTCGTGTCGGAGCGCAACGAGCTCGTCGACAACGAGATTCGACTCGCCGCGATTGGGCGACTCAACAAGTTGCCGCAACGCGCGCAATCGAAGTTGGCCGCGCTCGCTTCCGAGACGGAATCGTTCGATGGTATGACGCTCACGCTTGCGCTGTCATACGGAGGACGCGAGGAGCTCATCGATGCGTCTCGCGAGCTCGCGCGTCGCGTGCGTGAGCGAGAGCTCGATCCAGCCGAGATCGACGAGGCGGCGATCGACGCTGCGCTTCCCTCGATGAATGTTGGCCCGGTCGACTTATTGGTTCGCACCGGGGGCGAGCAACGCATCAGCAACTTCTTGTTGTGGGGATCTGCCTATGCGGAGCTCTATTTCACGGACGAGCTTTGGCCAGATTTCGATGCAAATTCGCTGTATGAGGCGATCGCAGCCTATCAGGCGCGCGAGCGCCGTTTTGGCCGGGTGCCAGGCGCTAGCACGGGGCCCGCGGCAAACGAATCGAGTGACGAGTTGGAGCGTGCCATATGACCGACGCCATCGAACAGCCCCCCGCCAAGAAGTTTCTCTCCGGTACCACGCTGCGCGTCGTGACCGTTCTGCCGTTGATACCGTTCATCCTATGGATGATGTTCGCCGGTCCGCCTTGGGCGTGGCCTGCGTTCGTGTTGGTCGCGATTGCGATCGGTGGATACGAGCTCATGGCGATGAAAGTTCCTTCATCACGAGGGCTTCGTCTTTGGGGCTCGCTCACCTCGGTCTTGTTTGGATACACGATCATATTCGTGAACGATGCGGCGGCGCTCTACGGAGTCGTCTTGATCATCATCCTCGGGTCGATGGCGTGGAGCCTTTTGCAAGACGACCCACTTCACAACGCGAGCGTTCGCATTGGTTGGTTGCTCGGCACCCCGATCTATGTGGGCGGAACGCTCTCGGCCGTCGCGATGGTGCGAGCGTTCGATCCGACGGGTGCGTGGGTCTTGCTGACCATGGTGCTCGCCTGGGGCAGCGACACCTCCGCGTATTTCGTCGGGCGCAAGTACGGGAAGACCAAGCTCGCGCCTCGCATCTCGCCAAAGAAGACGCTCGAGGGTGCGGCTGGCGGCCTCGCCGCGGCGGTCGTAGGCGCGATCATCATGAGCTTCTTCTTGCCCGGCATCGGCCTACTGGACGCGATTGCGCTGGGCGTCCTCGGCGGCGCAGCGGGTCAAGCGGGCGATCTGATGGTGTCCGTGCTCAAGCGAAGCAGTGGTGTGAAGGACAGCGGCGGAATCCTCCCCGGCCACGGGGGGATCCTCGACCGCGCCGATGCGCTTGCGTTTACCGGGCCCGCGACCTGGGCCTATGGGCACTTCATCGCGGGCCTCTGAGCAAGGGAGCTAGCGCCCCGAGGCCTTCTTGATCGACCCGAGATCGAGGATGGCACCGCCCTCGCCGACAATCGTGGGCTGCCTTCCATCCCACTTCTCGACCGCTCGCAAGTATACGATTTCAGCGCTAATTGTCTTCCGCAGAAGCTCCTGTGCCTTCGCCTCGGCTTCCGCTCTCGCGAGCATCGCATTCGCCGTTCCCCGGGCCTTGGCCTCGGCCTGCTCGGCTTCGACCTTGATGCGTGCGAGGTCGTTCCTCGCGGTGAGAGCGCGCTGCTCTGCCACCTGTTTGGCTTCGACAGCCTGCTGGTACTCTGGGGCGAATTGGAAGTCCGTGATCGACAGCTCGGTCACCAGGATGTCGCTCTTGGCCAGCGTGACCTTGATGCTGTCGCCCAGTGTCGCCTTCACCTCTTGACGCTTGGTGATCAGCTCTTCGGCGGTGTACTGCGCCGTCGCCTGTTTGAGCGACTCCTGAAGCGCGGGATCGATGATCGTGTTCTCGACGACCAAGCGCGTCCCAACATTGCGGAAGACCTCCACGACCTGGGCAGCATTGATTCGGTAGTTCAACGCGATCTTCGTCGACACGACCTGAAGGTCTTTCGACGATGCGGTCGCGCTGGCTTCCATCTTGTGAACGCGCGTGGAGATGTTGATGATCTGCGTCTTCACCGGCGTTCGGAAATGGATGCCCTCCTGAAGCGCGATGTCCTGAATCTCGCCCCATTTCATGACGACACCCAGGTTGCCCGCGTCGACCTGCGAGCAACCCGTGGCGCCGAGGACAACCCCGGCGATGATGAACGGCATACGCCAATTCTTTCGTAAATTCATATTGATACCCCGATAGTCTCTAGTGTTGAAGGTGGTGATGTCCAGTGCGGATCACCAGTCGAGCACGGCAACCATGATGCCCGTTGCCACAATCAGCATGCCCGCGGTGCTGTCGCCGTATCGTTCGATCCACTTGCCCTTGAATAGCTGTGCGCCCGAATGCGCAAGCGCGACCAGCGCAACCATCGCACCGACCGTTGCCACTTCGTAGGCAACGACGATCGAAACGGTTTCAACGGTCGAGAGCGGCGCCGCGGCGAACAGGATCGGAATCACTGCGACGCAGGGATCGGCGCAATAGATCAAGAACAACGACCAGGTCGATGCGCGTGAAGCGTCATGCACGTGGTCGTAGTGATGATGGTGGTGTCCGTGGATCCGATGCGCGAACGCGCCCCGCAAACCCCAGATCGCGTACGCCACACCGAAGCCGATCATGAGCAGGCCGGCGACCGAGACCATCCGCTCGCCGAGGCGCTCGAAGAGCTGCGCGCCAAAGAGCAGCGCCAGCAAGCCAAGCAGCACCGACACGGTCACGTGTCCGAGGCCACAGACGAACGCGACCCGGGCCGCACGGCTGCGAGACCAGCTGCGAGCGCGCGCGACCGCTGCGATCGGCACCCAATGATCGGGGGCCAAAGAATGCAGTGATCCCACGGTGATAGCGGCCAGGGCGAGTGAGGCGAAAAGGCTAGTGGTGCTCATGCGAATGCTCGTGGTGGTGGTGTCCGTCAGCGGGTCGGTCGACGGGCGCAGGCCTCTGCGATTCGAGCCAAGCCAACCATGTGTCGATGCCCTCGCCGGTCTTGGCCGACACCTCGAACATCTTGGCTTCTGGCATGACGCGGGAGAGCGCGTCGCGCACCGCGGCGAGGTCGAAGTCGAGGTGCGGGATCAAGTCGACCTTGGTTAGCAAGACGAGGTCCGCCTTTTGAAACATGACGGGATACTTGAGTGGCTTGTCCTCGCCTTCCGTCACCGACAATGCGACGACGTTTGCCGCCTGCCCGAGATCGTAGATCGCTGGACACACGAGGTTGCCGACGTTCTCGATGAAGAACACGTCGCTCTCGTTAGACGGGAAGTCGTGGAGCGCGTGGTGTACGAGCCGCGCGTCCAAGTGACACGCCGATCCGGTCGTGATCGTCGACGAGACGATCCCGGATGCGTTGAGGCGATCGGCATCTCGCTCCGTCGCTAGATCGCCACTCACCGCCCCGAGCTTCAAGCGGCCCTTGGCCGCCTTGGCCGTCGCCTCCAGGACCGCGGTCTTGCCTGCACCAGGGGAGCCCATCAGGTTGATCGCGAGGACGCCTAAATGCTCGAAATGACTTCGATTATGGACGGCCTGAGCATCGTTGTCGGAGAGGATTCGCTCCTGCACTTCGATGGGCACGATCTCGGGGTCACCGCATCCGCAGGTTTCACACATTTGGGGCCTCCATTTCAATCCTTTCCAAGATGATCTCGTCTCCCTGAATCATACGTGCCGGCCGGTCGCACGTCTCGCAGCGCAAGACGGAGCCGCGCTCCACGTTGCGCTTGCATGACGGACACGCCCAAGTCGGTGCAACCGTGTTGATCGTGAGCTCCGCACCTTCGCAAATCGTTCGCTCGCGGAACGTGTCGAACGCGGTCTTCAGCAAGTCGAGCTCGACGCCGGCAAGCTCGCCGATCTTGACGTGGAGCCGATGCACGCGAACGCCGCCGTGCGCCGTGGCTTCCTCCTGCACACGGTCGATCAAGGACGCGACGATGGAATACTCGTGCATGCACTACTCGCTTTCAAACTCCGGTGCGCGTTTGTCGAAGAACGCGGCGAGCCCCTCTGCGAAGTTCGCGCCGTCCGCGATGCGGGCGAGCTCCGTGAGCTCCGCGTCGAGGTGGACGTCGAGGCGTTCCATGCCCGCAGCTTGGTTCAGCAACCCCTTCGCGACGCCTACGGCCTGTGTCGGCGCTTCAGCGAGCTTTGCTGCGACTCGCAGAGCCTCCGCATCAAGCGAACCATCCGGAATCACGCGGTTAATTAGACCCCAATCCAGCGCTTCGGCCGCCGTGAGGCGGGGGTTGAGCAGCACGAGCTCGAGCGCTTTTCGCAGCCCCACGAGGCGCGGCAGGAAGAACGTCGAGCTCTCGGCGCCGGTGAGCCCGGTCTTGAAGTACGCCCACTCGAACCACGCGCGCTCGGAGGCGAGCACCAGGTCGCAGCTCATCGCGATTCCGAGGCCACCAGCCGCGGCGGGACCATCGACCGCAGCGATGAATGGTTTGGGCGCGCGGCGGATCTCCGAGATCGTGCTGTGGATGTACTCGAGGATCTGCTTGAAGATCTCGCCGTAGCCTTCGTCGGGCTTTCGAGACTCGGGCTGCAAGTACCCGAGGTCGTCGCCATCGCCGCCGTCGCGGATGTACTTCAAGTCAGCGCCGCTACAGAAGATGCCGCCCTCGCCTCGGATGATGACAGCGCGCACATCGCGGTCGCGCGCGAGCTGTAGACCCGCGCGGCGAAAGTCCTGTGCAGTCTCGACGTCCAGCGAATTGAGACGCTCGCGCCGAGCGATCGTCAAGATCCCCACGGCTCCTTCGCGTTCGACTCGGATGTGCTTCATCGGCTTCATGGCTCAGCAGATCCTTGGCAGGAGCTCTCCTTCCGCCTCGGCGAGAAGCCGGCTTCCAAAGCCGGTGTCGAGCACGACGAAGCCCGGTCGCTCCGCAACGCATTCCCCCACAATTGCAGCGTTTCGGCCCAGGGGGTGGGCACGGATGGCGTCGAGCACGGCTTCCGCGCATGCGGGCCGGAGACCAAAGACCGCCTTCCCTTCATTCGCCGACACGAGCGGGTCGATACCAAGCAGCTCGCCCACCGCGCGGACTTCATCCCGCAGCGGCACGGCGGGCTCGTCGACGATGATTCCGACCCCGCTCTTTTCCGCCATCTCGTGGAGCGCGCTCGAGAGACCTCCACGCGTCGGATCTTTGAGCGCGACAATGCCTTCGCCGCCGACCTCGAGCGCGCGCTCTACCAGCGTGTGCACGGGCGCGACGTCAGACTCCAAGGCGGTGTCGAGTGCGAGCTCGTTGCGCGTCGCCATGATCGCCAAGCCATGGTCACCCATCGTCCCCGTCACGAGTATCTTGTCGCCCACCGAGAGCCCTGCGTCCGAAACCAAACGCGAAGTCAATGCGACACCGGTCGTGTTAATCACCAGGCCATCGAGCTCGCCATGGCCCATGACTTTCGTGTCTCCGGTGACGATCGTCGTTCCGGCCTCTTCGCATGTGGCTCGAATCGAGCTCCAAATCCGCTTGAGCGTGTCTCTCGAGAAACCGTCCTCGATGATCGCCGCGCAGGTGAGGGCGAGCGGCCTGGTTGCCCCCATCATCGCGAGATCATTGACTGTTCCGGACACCGCGAGACGGCCAATGTCACCGCCGGGAAACTCGATTGGCTGCACGACATGCGAGTCGGTTGCAATGACGAGATATTGATCGCCGACACGAATCGCGGCGCCGTCGTCCATTGCGCTCAGCCCGATTCCGCCTTCGCCGACATCGCCGAGACCCTCCGCGAAGATCTGCTCGACCAGTGCGCGCATTGCACCGCCGCCCGTTCCGTACTTGAGCGTGATGCGGTCTTCGACGAAGCGCACGTTGCGGGTCATGCAGCCCCTCGCTTGATCGACCGAAGGTCGGGACGTCCACCGTACTGATGCCAGATCTTGCACGTCCCCTCGGCGCTCACCATGCATGCGCCCACGGGTTTGTCCGGCGTGCACTCGTTGCCGAAGAGCGCGCAATCCGACGGCGACGCGATGCCGGCCATGATGTCTCCGCACTGGCACTGCTCCACCAGCTTCGGAGGCGCGAAGCCCCAGAGCGCCGATGCGTCGATCTCGAACCGCCTTCGAGTGTCGTACTTTGCAAACTCGTCTCGCAGCCGGAGATTTCCGTTTGGGACGTGCGCGATGCCTCGCCAGCGACCACCAGTTGGCCGAAATACGCGCCACAAGAGCTTCTGCGCGTGGACGTTCCCCTCGCGCGTGACACACCTCGGAAACGCGTTCTCTACGCGTGGTTGTCCGCTGTTGATGACCTCGATGAGCTTCACGAGCCCAGCGAGAACGTCCAGCGGCTCGAAGCCCGCGATGACCACCGGCAACCCCTGCCGTTCTACGAACTTCTCGAACACAGCGGAGCCGGTGATCGTCGCAGCATGACCGGCAGCAAGAAAGCCCTCGATCTTGGTCTCCGGCATCTCCGCGACGATCTCCATCACCGGCGGGATGTACTTGTGCGCCGACAACACGGAAAAGTTATCAGGCGGATCGTCGACGAGAATCGCAGCAGTTGCAACGGCGGTCGTCTCGAAGCCGGAGGCAAAGAACACGACCTCTTCATCGTGCTGCTGCGCAAGCTCGACCGCTTGCGTCACGCTGTACACGACGTCGACCTTTGCGCCTTCCGCCTTCGCGTCCGCCAGCGATTGGGACGTCCCCGGGACTCGCAGCATGTCGCCGTACGACGCGACGCGAACCCCTTGCTTCGCAAGCGCCACCGCCTCGTCGACCTCCGGCACGTCCGTTACGCAGACGGGACAGCCGGGGCCCATGATCACCTGCAATTCCTCGGGGAAAGCAGCCCGCAGTCCGAACTTCGCGATAGCCTGCTCGTGACTTCCGCAGACATGCATGATCGACACCGGCGCGTGGTCCGCTTGGTGCACCAACCTCTCGAGCGTGTCGCGAAGGCCTCGCGCGCGGGAGGGGTCTCGAAACTTCAGTTGTTCGAACCCGTCATTGGGGTTCATCGGGCGCTCCCTTCGGCGAAGGGCTCGCGTCGGGCGCGGCGTCGATCTCGCCGCGAACGTCCGCGGTCATCAGGTCTTGCTCGTCTGCAAGTCGGAGAAGCTCGTCATACAACGCCAAGGTCTCCGCGGCGTCCTCCGGGGGGATCCGCCGGATCGCAAAACCCACATGGTTCAAGATGTAGTCGCCCGGATCGACGGGGGCGTCGCATACCTCGAGCCGAACCTGCTTGCGCACGCCCCAGAATTCGACTGTCGCGATCTGCATCTCGCGGTCGACTTCGATGACCTTACCTGGAACTCCTAAACACATGAAAACGCTCCTTGGGGTATCAACCCTTGTCTCCCAGAAATGCGTCCGCGATCAAGGCCTGACCGACAGCAATTCCACCGTCCCCCGGAGGCACCTCGCGATGCCGTAACACATCGTATTTGTTGGCTAATCTCGACTGCACTCCAGAGCAGAGCCGTTCGTTCTGAAAGACGCCGCCCGTCAGCGCCACCGGAAGGCGCCCCAGCTCTGCCAGAAGCGCCTCAGTCAGCTCCGCGCTAGCCTCCGCGAGCGTCCGATGAAAGCGAGCCGAGATCACGCCCGGCCGAGTTCCGCTCCGGATGTCTTCGACCATGGCGCGAACTGCGGGGCGCAAGTCGATCTCGTTTGGCGTCCGTGCTCGGTCGATCTCGAAACGATACCGGTTCGTTGCGCCATCGTCGGCGGCGAAGTCCCATGCGATCGCGATTTGACCTTCGAAGCTCGAGACGGGCCTCCCGAGACCGAGGGCCCCAAAGGCGTCGAAGTAGCGGCCGACGCCGTGGGCACGCGGAGCATTGAGATCCCGCTCCAGCATCTGGGCGACGAGCCGTCGCGCGTCATCCGGCACCTGCGCGAACAACGGTAGGTCCTCGACGGGCGGCTTGCCGTCAAACGCGTCGTGCAAGAGTGCGTATGCGATTCGCCAAACCTCCCGCATGGCGACGTTGCCCCCTGGCAGGCGAATGGGACGGAACGTCCCGAGCCTCTCGAAGCGATCCGCAAAACAAAGCAAAAACTCTCCCCCCCAAGAGGAATCGTCGAGCCCCGCGCCGGTCCCGTCGAACGCGAGACCAAGCACTGGGCCGTCGATTGCGTGCTCCGCCATCAAGCTTACGACGTGCGCGTGATGATGCTGCACGGCGACGAGCTCGCCATCGTTTCGCGCCAGCGCATAGCGGGTGGACAAGTAGCCTGGATGAAGATCGTGCGCGATCACTTCAGGACGAGTCGATAGGATCGACTCCATGCGCTCGACTGCTTCTTCGAAGAACTCGAGCGCGGCGACCGTCTCGAGGTCGCCGATGTGTGGACCGAAGTAAGCCGTGTCCCCGGTCGCGATGCAGAAGGTGTTCTTCAGATGCGCGCCGCACGCGAGCACTGGGCGGTCGACCGGCTTCTTCAACATGAATGGTCTTGGCACGAACCCACGCGAACGGCGCATCAAAGTAGGCGCTCCAGCGATGACACGCGCCACCGAGTCGTCGCATCGCATCGCGATCTCTCGATCATGTAGAAGCAGGGCGTCTGCGATTCCGTCGAGCCGCTTCCGCGCCTCGTCGTCGTCCTTGCAAATTGGCTCGTCTGAAACATTCGCGGACGTCATGACGAGCGGTCGCCCCACAGCTCGAAGGAGCAGATGATGGAGTGGCGTATACGGCAAAAACAAGCCCAAGAGTGGCGTGTCGGGGTTCACTTCGGGGGCGATCGCGGCTGCCTCGCGGCGTCGCAACAGCACGATCGGGCGCTCGGGGGATCGAAGAAGCGCTTCCTCTTCTGCGCTCAACTCGGCCAAGGTTCGCGCTGCGGCCAGATCCCGGACCATGACCGCGAAAGGCCTCTCGTCTCGCCGTTTGCGTTCGCGAAGAAGGTGGACCGCGCCGCTGTTGTAGGCGTCGCAGGAGAGATGGAAACCTCCGAGTCCTTTCACACCGACGACGAGCCCGGCTTTCAGTAGCTCGGCCGCTGCGACGATCGGCTCTCTCGCAATCGCTACCCCATCACCAAGGGCGACGAAGCGAAGAGACGGGCCGCACTCGGGACAAGCATTCGGCTGAGCATGAAAGCGTCGGTCTTCGACGTCGAGGTACTCAGCCTTGCACGACCCGCACATCACGAAGGACGCCATCGTCGTCTGCGCGCGGTCGTATGGAATCCCCGTTGCGATGGTGAAGCGAGGTCCGCAGTTCGTGCAGTTCGTGAACGCGTAATCGTGCCGCCGGTTCGACGGATCGAGCACTTCGGCTTCGCACTCTTCACAGGTCGCCAAGTCGGGTGGGATCGACAGCGCCTTGTCACCACCCGCGTCACTCAGCTCGATTGCAAAGCCAGTTCGAGCGCTCGGCGCGAGTGGCTCGGAGCGAAGCGAAACCACCCGCGCGGCGGGAGGCATATCTCTTTGTAATTGCTCGACAAAGCGCCCGAGAATCTCTTCCGATGCGAAGGCGTCGATCCGCACGCCGCTGGCGTCATTGCGAACCCCGCCAGCGACTCCGAGACTGCGGGCTAGCCGCGTGACCCAAGGCCGGAAGCCGACCCCCTGCACCGTGCCGCGAATTTCTATTCGAAGTCCAGCCGTCACGGTGCGTCCTCAGCCAGGCTGAGAACATATGCGATGACATCCCACTTCTGATCCTCGGTCAACGTCGGCCACGCAGGCATCGAGGTGCCACGCTTGCCTTCGGTCAATACCTCGAACACCGAACGGGGCGTTGCGCTGGCGCGCCACTCGGCGCTCGTGAAGTTGGCGGGCTTGCGAGAGAGCCCTTTGCTGCGAACACCGTTTCCATCCGCGCGCTCACCGTGGCAGAGCTCGCACTTCTTCTTGAAAAGTAGACGCCCGCGCTCGCGTGCCTCGTCCGAAGAGAGACGCGCCACCGGGACATCCACTTTGCCGTAGTCGATCGCAGGCGTCGTCGCTTGCTCGGCGCTACACGCCGAGAGTGCGAGCAACATGAGCCGTGCTCCCGTGGCTTTCATCACGCGCCTCCGCTGGGCCCGGGGGGTATCCAAGCGAGATGAGCTCTTCCACAACGCGCTGCACCAGCTCGGGAATCGCCGCTTCGACCGCCGGAGTACGCTCGAGCCCGAGCTCGATCGACTCCGGAACCACGCCCAGAATCACGACGCTCTCCGGATACCGATCGAGCAAGCTCGCGCCTGCGAGGAGGTCCGAAACCCCAATCTGGTGGGGCGAAAGGCGCTCGTAGACAGCGGGCGCGACTTCGTCACCCTCGATGCGAACCTGAGTTCCCGCAGGCCCATCGGCTCTGATCGCGTCCACCAGAATCACCCGATCCGCGCTGTCGACGAGTGGGAGCAGCGAGAGGCCAAGCGTGCCTCCGTCGAGTGCCTTGACGCCTTCGGGCATCGAGTACTCGCGGAGGAGCTTGTGAATCGCTGCGATGCCGGCGCCATCGTCGGTGCAGACGACGTTCCCGAGACCGAGTACCAGGACCGGCGTCCGCGATTCGATCATTTGTCTCGGTTACGCCAGCCCTTCGGCAGCCACTTGTAGCCGCTGAAGAGCGAGTCGATGAGCCCCATGCCCTCGATACGAGAAACGAGCATGGCGCTCCAGATGTGGTGGGCGACGAAGCCGAGGAGGAACCACATCGCGATGTGATGAATCCAGCGGGCCGTCTGCGCGCCGCCGAGGAGCGGGACGAGCCATTCGAACCACTCCATGTAGCCCACTGCGCTGATCGAGTAGAGGGCGACGCCGGTCACAATCATGATGAGGTAGATGCTGAACACCGCCAGATAGGTCATCCCGGCGAGCGGATTGTGCCCCACGTTGAGGGGGGGCTCGCTGCTGAAGAAGCTGTAGAACTTCAGCATACCGAAGACATCGCGACGTCGGCGTGCGCTCATCGGGACGAACTGTTGCCAGCGGGCGTAGTACGAACCGACGAACATCCAACCGATGCGGACCAACACCGCCAGCGTGAAGATGATCGCGGAGTAGAAGTGCACGACCTTCATCGTGCCCATGACTGACATCTCGCCCGCAGGACCCGCCGGAGTCAAGTACGGCTTGCCGATGTAGATCCCCGTAATCGCGAGGATGAACGTCGTCAGCATGATGATCCAATGGCTCATCCGCACGACCAGATCCCAGACGTAAACACGCTCTATCTCGGGGCTGTGCGCATGTGCTTGGTGACTCACGCCAGCCTGGGTCCCCGCGGCGCTTGGAGGGGTCATCGCGCCTTTACGCGAGTGACCTCGCGCCCTCCGGGTTCGACCACGTGCACGCCACAGGCCATGCATGGATCGAACGAATGGACCGTTCGCAGGATCTCGATCGGTTGTTCGGGATCGGCGACTGGGGTTCCAACCAAGGCGGCTTCGTACGGCCCCGGTACCCCGTCCGCGTCGCGTGGCCCTGCGTTCCAGGTACTCGGAACCACGCACTGGTAGCGCGCGATCTTCCCATCTTTGACGTGCACCCAGTGGCTCAGGGAGCCGCGCGGCGCCTCGTGGAAGCCAGCGCCCATCGAGTCCTTGGGCCAGGTGGACGGGTCCCATTTCGAGTTGTCGTGAATACGGAGCTCACCGCTCCCCATGTTCGCCGCGAGCTCGTCGACGAAGTCCCCGATCTTGTCCACCAAGATCTGGGTCTCGATGCCGCGCGCCGCCACTCGGCCAAGGGTCGAGAACAGCGCCTCGGGACCGACGTCCAAGGTCTTCAGGACATGATTGACGAGGCCGACGACTTGTTCGTGGCCGCGCACGTAGTTGACCAACATTCGTGCAAGCGGTCCCACTTCCATCGGCACGCCGTCATAGCGAGGCGACTTGAGCCACGAGTACCCATTGGCCGTGTCCAGGCGTTCGAAAGGCGGCTCGGGCCCGGTGTAGTTCGGCTTGGTCTCACCTTCCGAGGGGTGGATCGCCTTCTCGTTGCCGCCCTCGTAGTCGTACCAGGAGTGCGCAACCTGTTCGGTGATCTTCGACGGGTCGAATTCCTCGACCTTCGAAATGTCCTTGTTGCGGATGATGCCGGGCTTGAAGAAGAGGTCCGGATCGGCCTCGTCGTCGAGCGGATACTCTCCGAACACCATGTAGTTGCCGACGCCACCGCCGTGGCCCGCCCAGTCCTTGTAGAAGGATGCCACCGCGAGAAGGTCCGGGATGTACACCTGGCTCACGAACTGCTGCGCCTCGGCGATCATCTTCTTGAACGCCGCGATCGTGTGGATGTTCAGTGAAGCCTGCTTGTCCGGATCGACCGGTGTGGCCATGCCGCCTACCAGGAAGCTCTGAAGGTGCGGGTTCTTGCCGCCGAGGATGGCGTGCATCTTGATGAACTCACGCTGCCATTCGAGCGCCTCGAGGTAGTGCGCGACCGCCATGAGGTTCGCCTCGGGCGGAAGCTTGTACGAAGGATGGCCCCAGTATGCGTTGGCAAATGGGCCGAGCTGGCCGCGATCGACCAGGCCTTTGACCCGCGCCTTGATGCCGGCGAAGTACTTCTCGCTCGACTTCGGCCAATCCGAAATCGACTGCGCAAGCGCGGACGTGGCCTTCGGGTCTGCGTCCAGCGCCGACACGATGTCGACCCAGTCGAGCGCGTGCAGATGATAGAAATGGATCACGTGGTCCTGGATGCACTGTGACGCGATGATCAGGTTTCGCAGAAGTCGCGCATTGGGTGGCGGCTTGGCACCAATCGCATCTTCGACGGCGCGAATGGAAGCGATGGCGTGCACCGTCGTGCAGACGCCACAGATCCGTTGAACGAACGCCCAAGCGTCGCGCGGATCTCGGCCCTGGAGAATGATTTCGATTCCACGGAACATGGTCGAGGAGGACCAGGCGTCGGTGACCTGCCCGCCGTCGATTTCCGCCTCGACGCGCAAGTGGCCTTCGATGCGGGTTACCGGGTCGACAACGATATGGGTCATTCTGCGCCTCCTTCATCGGTGCTTGCGGGCGGTCCATCAGGTGCGTGATCGGCGCCGCTCTTCACGATCTTCTTTCCGAGGTGTACCAAGGTGTGTCCTGCGAATGCTGTGGTGACGCCGATCGTCGCCCAGAACCCGATCTTGTCGATGTCCGATCCCTGACCGAAGCCCGGGAAGCCTGGGAGGTGCGAGTAGAACGGCGTCATCTTGTCCCAGAAGTCCGGCTCGGCGCAGCCGATGCAGCCGTGGCCGCATGCGATGGGCCAGCTCGTGTTGTCGTTCCATCCGACGTTTGGGCAGTTCTGGAACGACACGGGGCCCTTGCAGCCCATCTTGTAGAGACAATGGCCGTCGCGATGGGCCTCGTCGCCCCATTGCTCGACGTACTGACCCGAATCGTAGTGCGCACGCCGCTCGCAGTTGTCGTGAATCGACTTTCCGTAAGCGAAAAGCGGGCGATTCAGCTTGTCGAGGGCAGGGAAGCGGCTGTACGTGAGGAAGTAGACGAGGGTCGCGGTGAGGTTCTGCGCATTGACCGGGCATGCAGAGAGATTGATCAGGTTCTTGAGCCCCGGAACCGCATCGGAGACGCCCAACGCGCCGGTCGGATTCGGCGACGCGGCGGGGATGCCGCCAAAGGATGCGCAGGTGCCGACGCACACGGTCGCGAGCGCGCTGCTGCAGACTTCGTTTGCGATCTGCATGGCGGACCTTCCTCCGACCGTGCAGTACGCGCCGTTCGCGCCGGTCGGGATCGAACCCTCGACCACGGCGATGTACGCGCCCTTCTTTTCTTCGACGACCTTGTGGAGGTTCTCCTCCGCTTGGTGACCCGCCGCCGCCATGATGACCTCGTGGTAATCGATCGAGATCAGATCGAGAATCACCTCGGCCGCAGTCGGCTTGCTCGCTCGCAGGAACGACTCGGTGTTACCCGCGCAGTCCTGGAAGTTGAGCCAGACGAGCGTAGGCTTCTCCTTGTTCTCGATCGCATCCGCGATCATGGCCGTTGCGCCTTTCGGCAAGCCAAACATCACGGCCATCGCGGAACAGAAGCCCATGAACTCGCGACGTGACACGCCGCGCGCTTCTAGCTCGCGACGAAAGTCGCTCCTCGGTTCGTCCATCGCACCCTCCTCGCTGATTGAAGCAAAGGCGGCGGCTCTCGTGTTCTTTTGGCCGCCCGGTCGCAATGACTGTAACTCCACGAAACCCTGCAAAACAAGGTTCTCGTCCCTATTGAGAGACGTTTTCCCGAAGGTGCCGTGAGACGTCGTTCTCTCGCGAACACGCGCAAGATTTGCGCGTCGCATCACGGCCTTCATGTCGGGCACGCGGGCTCCATTCACGAGGGCACAATAACTGGAAATTCTGGAGTCTTTCGACCGCGCCGAGGCACAGGAAGCGCCTTGACAATCGCGCCGCGCAGCAGCAATCCAAGGAGTCATGGTTGCGGAGGCAGTATTCGAGGGCCCGATCCCCGAAGAGGGCGTTGGCGGCGTGCTTGGCGGTCTCGAGCAGATCGGAACGACCGGAGTGCTCGCGTTCCAAAGCACGTCGGGCTCAGGCACGATACAACTGGTGCACGGCCAGATCGCCGACAACGGCGCCAGCGTGCAGGACGAGCAGGCTCTCGAGACCCTTCTTTCGCTGCGCGACGGTCAATTCGCCGTCTATCCTAAACTCCCCCACCTACCGGTCACGCGCGGTACGGACACCACGCGGCGCGGCTCCCTCGCGGTTCACCCGCCGCCAGACCTCATGCGCTATTGCGAGAACGCCGGTCTCACCGGCCGGCTCTTGCTGGAGCATCGCGGACGCCTGGCCATTGGCTACTACGACAAGGGCGAGCTGAGCGATGTCAGCATCGATGGCGGCACACCCGCCGACTTCGTCGCGGCGTTGGAGTGGACGGAAGGCACATTTCGAGTCGACGCGGTTCCCCCGCCGCGAGAGACGCTCCCCCCATCGCTCCGCGACGCGACTTCCGAGCTGCCGCCGAAGAACCCGACCCAGCTTCCGCTGGTGCAGGCCTTCGAAGAAGGTCTCGCGGCGCTTCGCCGAACGGACGACACGCCGGTGTCCGGCCTCCGTCCACGCATGGAAGAGCCCGACGACGACGCAACGATCCGGATCATCCGCCGGCCCGGCGCCGATGAGCCCCAACGGTCGCGAGAGATCTGGAACGGCCTCGACTATTCCCCCTCCTTTACCGCGGAATCTGCTACAACTGCTCCCGTGAAGTCGAAAGACGACGGTAGGCCGATGGGTTTCTGGCGCACCCTGGGATGGGTGAGCGCCGTGTTTGTGGTTGTCGCTGGCTGCCTTTGGCTTCTCGCCTCGCTCCCGCCGCTGGAGTAATCTCGGCTTCGTGGGCCCGCGCTTGCGACCGAGACGCTGGCTTTCGAGCCTGATCGCCGTAACGCTTCTCGCGTCGCCGATCGTCGCGAGCGCGCAGGACTCCGATTCGAAGGGCGATCCGTATCGGCCGGGAGACGTGGTCGAGCCGCCCGCACCCGACGTCGCCGACGATGGAGCGTTCGTCGACCGCTACGGCGACGCAAGTGATTCGATCGATGTCGAGCCGGGCACGTCTCAGGTCCGGTACGTGCTCGAAGGCATCGTCGTCAGTGGCAACAAGCGCACCAAGGCGCGTCTCATTCGCAAGTTCGTTCCCCTGAAGCCGGGCGACTTCCTCGATCCCGAATCACCCGAGCTCCTGGCCACCGAGTGGCGGCTCATGGGCACCGGTTGGTTCGATGGCGTCGACATCCGGCTCGAGCGGGGCGCCGAGCGCGGATACGTGGTGATGGTCGTCGACGTGCAAGAGCGCAACACGGTCATCATCGAGCAGCTCGTCGCCGGGCTCTCGGAAAGCGTGAAGGAAACGACAGACAGCGGACGCACGCTGTTCCCCTGGTTCGGGTTCAAGGTCACCGAGACCAATCTTGCGGGCCTCGGC
>JBATLA010000296.1:0-6341 GCA_049669945.1 Polyangiales bacterium
GCCCCGATCTGGCCACGCCGGAATAGGTTCGCTGAGTGGCAGCGTCGCGGCCTGCGACGATCACATAGCGGCCGGGGCGGATGATTTCCGGCTCCTCTTGCTGCTTCTTGCACCCAACGAGGGTGACCAAGGCAGCGACTACCATCAGGATTCGTTTGTCGAGCATCAGTTCTGTTCCCGTGCGTTCACCGGCGGCGGCGAGGTTCGTGGCTGTGTCAGGGTGCCGGCGCGCGTGCGTTTCTCCGCGAAGGCATCGAGGCGTTGGAGGAAGTCGTCGCGCTCTTCCGCGGTCCCTTCGAGCGAGAACTCACCCGCGGCGCGCTGCACCCCAAGAGCGTCGATCAAGAAGTCGTACCGCGCATTGGCCGCCGCGAGTTGGGACCCAAGTGCTTGGTTCTGTGCGTCGACAAGCTGGATGATGCTGGCTGCGCCCCGTTGGTAGAGGTCGGTCACGAGCTCGAGGTTTCGCGAGGACGCTTCTGCGGCGTCACGGGTCAGGGAGATGTTGGCGTATGAAAAACCGGCTTGGTGAAGCCTGGAGCGCACGTCTTGCTCGAGCTGAAGGGCGATCGCGGCACGGTCCGTGCGGAGCTTGTCCAGTTCCCGGAAGGTTCGCCTGATGCGCGCGTAGTTCGCCGTGCCATCGAAGAGGGTGAGCGAGGCTTGCGCGCCGACTTGCCAGGTGAACGTTTGACGTCCCGGGAAGCCCCCCATCGTGGGATCCAAGGCCGGGTCGATCGGTTCTGAGCCGGCGCCGTCGACGAAGGGGATGTGCTGAAAGCCGCCTACGACCGCGACGTCGGGGATCCCGAGTTGCCGGCGCTCTCCCTTGAGGAGCTCGTCGCGCCCGCGAATCCTATCGTCGATGCTCCGAATCTCGGGTGAGTTCCGAAGCGCCTCTTGCGCCATGAACTCTCGGAAGATCTTGAACGACCAGGGGTCCTGCAGGTACTTCACCACCCGCGGGTCGCTGCCGGGGGTGACGGCCCGCACGTTTTCTGGAGGCGGCACGCGAAACGGCGACTCGAGCGGTCGGTTGAGAATTCGGTTGAGATCGATCTCCGCTTGGTTGCGAATGGCGCTGGCCTCCACGACTGCTGACCGGCTCTCGGCGATCTGGGTTTGCCAGCGGTACACCTCTTCGCGTCCGGCCACGCCGATCGTGTTGCGCGTCTCGGCGAGGGCGAGGTTCTTACGCGTGAGCTTGAGGTTGTCTCGATTGACGCTCTCGTTGTTCTTTGCCCGAAGCACGTTCAAGTACGCGACTCCAGCCTCGAGCATCGTGTCGAGACGCACCGACATGTAATCTTGTTCGGCGCTGCGGTATCTGTATCTACGGAGCCGAAGATCGGCCTGGGCTGCGGCCGAATAGAGCAGCTGCGAGCCGGCAATGCCCCAGGTGAACTGGCGCTGGGCGTTGCCGAACGGGGTCGACACAGCAGGGTCGTTGAACGTGAAATCACCGTCAGCGCCGACCTGCGGAAGCCATGGCCCTCGGGACACCTTGAACCCCTCATAGGTTCTGTCGGCCTCGTAGCCCTGCGACATGAGGTCGAGGTTCGCGCGCAACGCATCTTGCATGGCGATCTCGAGCGTGATGAGCGGTCCACGCGTGCCCGATTCGTCGTTGATGAGCCTCGCCTCCGCCATGACCTCGAAGCGCGGCCAGGTGCCGATCTGTCTCGCAGTGGCCATGTTGATGACGAGGACTGGTCGCTGCTCGAACGCGATCGGAAGCGAGCTGGCGGGTTCCCCCAGGAGAATCCGCTGCACGAAAAGAGCTGCGCGGCGCATCCGGCGGGTTTCGTCTTCGCGGGTCTCCATCGTTGCAAGCGCGCCGCGCTCCACCCACTTCACGCCCGCGCCAGCGTACGACGGCAGATCCTGCGCGTTGAGGCCGTCGATGAGCCTTTGCATCTCGTCGTCGTCCCATTTGAACAAGGGACCGATGTAGACGGCCTCGGTGTCTTCGGGGATGGCGTCGATCGTGGCTTGCGCGTCATCCGTGGCGACGACCAAGCGGGTTTCGATTCCGAGGTGCTGGCTCGCGATCTGCACAGGCTGCTCAGGCGCGTCGAGATGCTTGACCACCTCTTGTCCGACGATGAGCGTCATTCGATCAAATCGAACGATGTCTCGAAGCGTTCTGATCTCGCGTTCGAAGTTCAAGAGCCCGCCGATGTAAGCGAGGTTCTTCCGGCCGCTTCGGTTGCCAGCTTGCGGCAGCCCCTGAAGCTCGGGGGCCGCGTATGGAATCAACACGGGCTTGTTGAGCTTGGGCGTCCGGCCGACGGCAACGCCCGTCATGGCGCCCGATACGAGGATCAAGTCGACAGAGCGGTCGGCGAGCGCTGACTTTAGAGCGGCCGTCGAGCTCTCGAGGCTCCAGTTTGGCTTCACCTTCGGCTCGACGAAGACGACGTTGGCATCGCCCTTGGCGAGCTCGAGGATCTCCGTCTTGAGCATCGCTTGCCGCTCGGCGAACAGGGGAGACTCGCCGTCGGCGATCATCATGATCCGAAACGTCGGCTGGGCCGGCTGCGCGTGTGCGGCCAAACCGAACGCAAGGGGCAGTGCGAGCACAATGATCGAGAGTGCGCGCGGCAAGATAGTTGTCATCAGGACCTCGACCGGGGGGGCACCGGGAGAGCCGAGCTTAGAGGGCAATTTGGGCGATGTCTATGGAGGCGGAGGCGCCTCCGACTGCGCCGCGTCTGCCCTCAAGACGAACTCGTTCAGCCGGCGCGCAAAGTCCTGTTGGGCCTCCTCGTCATCGAGGTTTCGGAAGTGGCTGATCTCGCGATTGACGAACAGAAGCGCCAGCACGTAGTCGTACGCTGCGTTCGCGGCGGCTAGGTTGGCGGTGAGGGCCTGGGTCTGTGCGTCGACGAGTCTGATGATGTCGACTTTGCCACGGCGGTAGAGGTCGACGACGAGCACGAGGTTGTCGCCGGCGGCTATGGCGGCCCTCCGCGTCAGCGTCACCGAGGCGAGTGCCGCAGTTGCGTTGTAGAGCTCGACGCGCACCCCGGCGTCGATGAACAGCTCGACTCGCTCGAACTCGGCGTCCAAGCGTTCACGGAGCACGCGAGCTTGCCGCATCTCGGCTACACCAGTGCCGCCGCGGGAAAGAGGGATGGCCGCAAACGCGCCTACGTCCCACGTCCCTTTGTTGAACTCGGGGAGAAACTCCTGAAGTGCCGGCGGAGCGCTCGAGGTGTCCGAGCCCGCTCCATCGACCCAATAGTCGTGCTGACCCCCGCCTTCGATGAAGAACTCTGGAAGCCAGAGCTCCCTCGTACGGCTTTCTTTCAGCCATTGCGCGGCCGTTCGCCGCCATTCGATCCGACGTGCGTCGGGGGAGTTCCGAAGCCCCTCCTGCACCATGAAGTCGGACAAGAGCTGGAAAGACCAAGGGTCAGCCATGTACTTCGAGATCGAATCCGCGGGAGGAAGGGCGCGCCCGTCCTCGTCGACGGGAAGATCGATCGGTGCGATCGGTTGCGCGGGGTGGCGGTTCAGTACGCGGTTGAGCTCGATTTTGGACTGAGCGACCAACGCGCGCGCGTTGACGACGGCGCGTTGATTGTCCGCGAGCTGGGCCTGCCAGCGGTAGAGCTCGCTCGCATTTGCAACGCCCACCTCGAGGCGCAGCCGCGCGAGCTCGAGATACTCCCGCGTGAGCTGGACGTTCTGGCGTTGAATATTCTCTTCGGCTTTCGCGCGAAGCGTCGCCACATACGTCGCGCCCGTTGCGAGCATGACATCCAGCACGTCGACGAAGTAGCCGTACTGACGCCCCTCCTGCCTATACTTGCGGGTCTTGAACCGCGACCAGGCTTGCGCAGAGTAGATGCTCTGACTCGCGCGTCCAACCGTGGAGCCCTGGTACTGCGCCGAGACTCCCGGAAACACCCGATTGGGGTCACGAATCGTCACGCCCGTTTGCACCTGCGCCTGAATGAACAACGCCCCGCGATCGCTCTTCACCTGCTCCTCGCCTGCTTCGACCAGCTTCTCGGAGACCGCGAGATCGAGGTTGCGGTCGACGGCCTCCATCATGGCCCCCCCCATCTCGATGCGGCTCTCATCGAGCGCCTCTTCTTCCTGCACTACCGCGGCTTCGAGGAGGGTTTCGTAGGTGGGGCGCACGCCAATCGCCCGCGTCGCTTCCATGTTGATCTGCAGCTCCTGGCGTGTCTCGAAGTCGACGTGGATCTGTGCGGCCGGCCGGCCTTCGAGGATCAGGTCCAGGTTGAGCGCTGCGCGTTGAGCGCGTCGCGTATAGTTGTTGGGCGAGCGGATGGACATCATGGCCCCCTGCCCGAGCCAGGCCGGGTCGACCGCGATGTTCGGCAGTCGTCGACGCGTGACGAGCGCGATCAGGCGCTCCCGATCATCGAGACTCAAGCGCCTCATGGGGGCGATGACCAGGCCATCGGCTGTCGATGGAATGGCTGCCATGAGTGCTTCGACCGTCGGGTCCGCCACCGCAACCGCCAACGCGTCGTCCTGGATGACCGTCGCGAGCGCGGCTTCTTGCGAGCGCTCGGTCAACACCACGATGCGTTTGCTTCCGGCGACCTCCCTCAGCTCGTCGGCTTCGTCGCTGACGTCGAAGTCTTCCGTGATGTAGCTGAGGTTCTTCCTTCCGCTGACATCGCCCCGCTTCGGCAGCCCCTGGCTCTTGCCCTCGAGCACGTACGGGAGAATCGTGGGCTTCGGGAGACGCGCTCGCTTTGCCACGGCCAGCACCGTGAGGTGCCCAAAACCGAATACGACCGAGATGTCGGGGTTCGAATACGCTTCATCGAGTTGTCGCTCGACTCCTTCGGGCGTCCAGTCGCCGGGGGTCGTTAGCGCGACGAGCTCGACCGTGTACCTGTCGGACAGCTGCAGCTTGATCTCTTGGCTCAAGTTCTCGATCGCTTGATCGAAGACCGGCGATTGGCCATCGAAGACGGCGGTGACCCGAACGACGGGCTTGTCGGCCTGCGCATCAAGAGAGGCGGGGTTGATCAGTAGAGCGAATAGACAGAGGCAAAGAAGCCGCATAGAGGGCGAAGCATAGTCGACCCGCGCACGATCCCCTAGGGCGTCATTGCGGAAATTTGCGGTATCTACGCTTGGCAACCAGTGCCGTCCTTCCTATGCTGCCGCGTCCCCCTAGACCGCGCGCCGACCGCGAGGAAACACATCGATGATGGAGCCTTCCATGCCCCCAAGAACGCTTGCCGGACCCTTGCTCGTGCCCTTGCTGCTGGCGATGGCACTGCTCGCGTCTTGCAAGAAGGAGGAAATCGTCGAGGTCGAGCCGCCACCGAGGCCGATCAAGATCTACCGGCTCGAAGGGCAGCTGGGAACCACGCGTCCCGATTACCCGGGGCGTATCAAGGCCATCAAAGTCGTCGAGCTCGCCTTCGAGGTCGAAGGTCGCATCATCGACTGGAACGTCGAAGAAGGGCAGCGCGCCAAGAAGGGCCAGATCCTCTCACGGCTCGACCCGCGCGACTATCAGGCACAGGCTGAAGCGGCGCGCGCACGGCTTCGACTCGCAGAGGCGGAGTATCGACGCGAGAGCAAGCTGTTTGCGTCCGGTTCTGGCACGCAACGTGACCTCGACGTCGCGACCCGCTCGCGCGACGTGAGCCGGGCAGAGCTTCGCATCACGCAGAAAGCGCTCGAGGACACGAAGCTCCGGGCGATCTTCGATGGCGTCGTTGCACGCAAGTTGGTGACCGATTACCGCAACGTGGCGGCTCGCGAGGCGGTGCTTCTGCTGCAAGACGAGTCGGTGATGGAGGTGGTCGTCGATGTGCCCGAGCGGGATCTCGCGGGTACCCGACGGCAAGTGACTCTCGAAGAGTTCAACAAGCGGGCCAAACCGATGGTCGAGCTGTCAGCGCTGCCTGGGCAGCAGTTTCCGGTAACGTTGACCGAGCTCGCCACTGCGGCGGACCCGAATACACGCACCTTCCGCGCGACCTTCAGCATGGAGAAGCCCGAGGGCGTCGGCGTGCTTTCCGGCATGACCGCCAAGCTCATCCTGACGGGCCTCCGGACCACCGCGGCTGACGATTTCTTGTTGCCTGTTGGGGCGGTGGTCGCCGATTCCGAGAGCAAGCCCTATGTCTGGCTCGTCGACCAGGAAGCGATGACGGTCTCGAAGTTGCCGGTCGAAGTGGGTTCGATCACTGGCGACCGCATCGTCGTGACCGACGGCCTCGAAGGAGGCCAGGCTATCGCGATGTCAGGCGTGCACCTGCTTACCGAAGGCACCGTGGTCATCGAGCTGAAGGATTCGGACGAGACCCGAAAATGAATCTCACCGACTTCTCGCT
>JBATLA010000297.1:0-1594 GCA_049669945.1 Polyangiales bacterium
CGCGATAGCGAAAAGAACGGCTTTGAAGCTCGACGGCATGGTGAACGACTCCACGTGTTGCGAGGACACGAGAGCCTCGCACAGCTCAGCCGAGATCGAAAGCATCGCGCGCGCACCGCATCGTCGATGTCCTCGGCGATCTCTGCAGGAGTACGAACGATGCGGCCAACCTCGTCGGCGAAAGACCGACCAACGTGAAACGGAACCGACTTGTCAACAAGGTTCGACGTTGTCGATCATCGGCACCCCCGTCCACCATGGCATTCAGCCGACTGAGAAGGTTTCCCTTTGGATATGTGCCTCCGGGATGTACGCTCGCGGCTTGCGTGGCCGGATGGTGGATCGTTCGACGGCGCAAGGATTGGTGAGGTTGTCGGATGATGCACTCGAGCAAGCAAGGGTGGTTCGCTGCGTCTTGCGCGGTCGTTCTCTTCGCGATGGGCGGCTGCGGTGAGAGTACGGTCGAGCAGAAGGGCGAATGCGCCGCTTGTTCAGCCGACGCTGAATGCGGGCCGGGACTCTTGTGCGGAGACTTCATGTTTCCGGGCGATCCCAATATCTACCACCGTTGCTCCACTGCCCCGAGCACGGGCGGCAGCGACTGCACGAGCTAGGAGGCGCGGGTGAAGCAAGCAAGGTGCACGATAGTCACCGTCGGAATCTGCGTACTCGTCGCCAGCGTTGGATGCGGCGACTCCGAGCAAACGAGCGCATGGACCGACGTTTCGGTCGGCCGCGTGTTCTCCTGCGGTGTTCGGGGCGATCAATCGCTCGAGTGCTGGGGCGCGCAACCAGGTCAACCTGGTCCGCCTACCACCGGCACGTTCACCGACGTCGTTGCGGCGGGGGAACTCGGCTGCGCAGTGCAAGCTGATGCTCAGGTGACCTGCTGGGGAAACCTCGCAGGATTTGTTCCGGCGGTGCAACCGAGCGGCGTCGCCAAACTGGCGGTGGCAGAGGCACACGCTTGCACCGTGGGCAACGACGGGACTCTCGCCTGCTGGGGAGCCAACGAAGACGGTGTCACCGACACGCCCGGCGGAACGTTCATTGATGTGGCGGTTGGCACCGGAAATACCTGCGCCATCGCAATCGATGGTTCGCTCGCGTGTTGGGGCGACCGTTCCAACGGCATCAACAGCCCACCCGCCGGACTCTTTGATCAAGTCTCGATGCAGCAAGAGCATGCTTGCGCACTCGCGAGCAGCGGATCCGTCACCTGTTGGGGAGCGTCCGGCAATGCAGCCATCCCCCCTAGCGGTGTCTTCACGGCGATCTCTGCGGCGCCCGAGGGTGGATGTGCGATCGAGCCCGCGGGTGCGATTCGCTGCTTTGGAGACAACGAGTTTCAGCAAGCACCGAGCCTCGTCGAAGGCGATTTCGTCCAAGTCTCGACCGGACTCCTGTCGAGCTGCGCCCGAGATTCGCAGGGTCAGCTGCAGTGCTGGGGCAACAACAACTTCGGCCAGCTGGATGTTCCTCAGTGAGGACCTCGGCTGCGCCATGCGGCGCCCGAGCTCGCTACCCGGTAAATCGGTCGACGAGCGGTGACCCGTCCGGCGCCTCGATCTGAAACGCCGCCACGTCCGAGAAC
>JBATLA010000298.1:0-4541 GCA_049669945.1 Polyangiales bacterium
CGTCGCAATGGCCGCACCCGCCGAGGGTCTCCTGCTCGTCGCCGAAGTACCGAAGGATGAAGTCGTGGCGGCAGCTTCCCGCTTCGACGTAGCGCATCAGATCGAGAAAGAGCCGCCACTGCTGTTGGACGTGCGCGGCGTCGCAGCTGCCATCGCCGCTGAACCCGATGAGGCGGCGCCGCAAGCCGAGGTCGCCCGAGCTCGTGAGAAGCAGGCCGTGTGCCGGCTGTCCGTCTCGTCCCGCGCGGCCCACCTCTTGGTAATACGCCTCGACCGAGCCTGGCGCCTGCACGTGTATGACGGTGCGGAGGTCCGCCCGATCGATCCCCATGCCAAAGGCATTGGTCGCGACGACGACGTCGAGGGAACGATTCGCGAAGCGGCGGTTCACGCGCTCGCGAACGGTTGCCGACAGCCCTGCATGGTACGCGTCCGCACGCCATCCTGCTTTCGCTACCGCTTCGGCCACCCGCTCGGTATTGCGACGGGTCGCGGCGTAGACGATGGCGCCCCCGCCCGGGTTCTCGGGGTCGCCCAGTGCATCTCGAAGCGCACGAAGCATGAGCTTGCGGCGCTCCGCCGAGCTGTCGCTTTCAATGACCGACAAATGCAAGTTTGGTCGCGAAAAACCGCGTAGGATCACCGCACTCTGCTCCGCCTCCAGCCCGAGGCGTGCCTGGATTTCGCGCCGGACGATCGGAGTTGCGGTCGCGGTGCATGCAAGCACGCGCGCCGGCTGAAGGCGGGCGAGCACCTCGCTGAGACGCAGATACGAGGGGCGGAAATCATGCCCCCACTGGGAGATGCAGTGGGCTTCGTCGATCGCGACCAAAGGGGGGCGCACCTTCGCCAGCCGATCCAGCAGCCAGCCTGACTCCAATCGCTCCGGCGCGACGTAGACGAGCTGGTAGCGGCCCTCGGTGATCCCCTGCTCCCGCCTTCGGAGCTCGGCAGGGTCGAGCGTCGAAGCCAGATAGGTGGCCTCGACGCCACGCTCGGTGAGCGCGCGGACCTGGTCTTCCATCAGCGCGATCAGAGGCGAGATGACGATCGACGTGCCTGGGAGGATGGACGCGGGCAGTTGATAGCAGAGCGACTTGCCGCCACCGGTTGGAGCGATGACGAGGACCCTACCCGGTCCGTCGAGCAGTGCCTCGATCGCTTCACGCTGCCACGGCCGAAACTCGGAGAGCCCAAACCGCTCCCGCAGGGCTACGTCGATGTCCCCCATGACCAAGCCGCACGGTAGTGCCAGAGACATGTGCATGCCAGCGATATCGGCCACAGAGGTCCGAAGTTGCGACTCCCGGGCCACTCAGGTCTCAGTACTCAGTTCTGAGCGCTCAGTACTGGGAACTGGGAACTGGGAACGGCACGGGCGCTGGCACTGACGCGGACGCTGGCGCGCGGACCGAAGAAGCGCAAGCAGCGGTCGATTTCTCTTGACGGGTTTCTGGCGCGCTCCGTTTTCGATCTCGTCTCTCGTCCATTTGATGCGTTCGTCGCACGTGACGGTGGCCCTGGTCGCGCGACTTCGGTTCTTCGTTCCGAATTTCAAACGAAGGCGCTTGATGACCTGAGAACGGCGGACAGGAGGTCAAAGTTGGTTTTGGAACCCCATGGTAGCGTCGGATTCAAGATGGACAGCAAGACACTCCGCGGTTTCGACAAAGGCCAGCTACTCGAGAACTTTTCCCGTGTCGTCGAGGCAGACAGAAAGAACACCGCGACACTGATCGCGTACATCGCCGAGATCGATCGGCGGAAGCTCTACCTCGAGCATGCCTACCCCTCGATGTTCGCGTTCTGTACGGAGCGCTTCCACATGTCGGAAGCCATCGCGCACAAACGCATCCGAGGTGGCCGCGCGGCCAGTCGTTTTCCCTGCATTTTGGGCATGCTTGCCCGCGGGGAGATCCATCTCACGGGTGTGCACCAGCTGGCATCGCATCTCACCGAAGAGAATCATCGGGAAGTGCTCGAACGGGCGAAGCACAATAGCATGCGCGAGATCGAGAAGCTGGTCGCCGAGATCGCGCCGAAGCCGGATGTGCCGAGCTTGATCCGGGCGTTGCCGGTCCGAAAGGTCTCCATGCCTCTTGCGAATGGGTTGGCTTCAAACACCACCGGGGAGCTGCATCCGACGGTGCAGGCCTCGGCCGTCCCGCAGTTCAAACCAAAGCCCCGACCCGTGCCCTTGGCTCCACGTCGCTACAAGCTGCAGGTCACCATCGGGCAGGAAACCCGGAACAAGCTCGACGAGGCGCAGGCGTTGATGAGCCACCAGATCCCCGACGGTGACCCGTCCGAGATTCTCGATCGGGCGTTGGATGCATTGCTGGAGAAGGCTCGAAAGAAGAAGGCGGCGCTGACGGATAAGCCTCGGGCGACTTCAAAGAAGAGGAATCGGAAGCGAGGGATCCCGGCCCATGCCCGTCGTGAGGTCTTCGAGCGTGACGCAGGCCGGTGCACGTTCGTCGACGCGAGAGGCCGCCCTTGCGGTTCAACGTGGCAGGTCGAGTTTCATCACAGGATTCCCTACGCATGCGGCGGCACGCACGAACCGGACAACATCACGCTTCGGTGCAGGGCCCACAACCAGTACGAGGCGGACTTGGTCTACGGGGTCCAGTTCATGGGCACCCGTCGTGCTCGGGCACTCGAAGGCTCCGACATCGCAAATCGAGTCGCGTGATCTGCCGGGCTAGCTTTCGCCGGTCGATCTCGGCGACGTACGCAACGAGGGTCGCGGTGTTGCGCCAGCGGTGCAAGCCTTCTACTTGCTCGGGCAGTTGGCTCCGCTGCAAGTATCCTCTTCGGAACAGTGGACGCACTCACCGACAGGGCCGCACGGGGCGATCGCCGAAAGCAAGAGCAATGCAAGTCTCATCCGGGAGTTGGGGGCTTGGCACCCGCGGATAGCGACCCCGGGATCGAGGCTCGTGGGTGTCATTGGACTCGCTCCACAAAGCCCTCGATCCGCCCCGCCACTTCCTCGGCCCGCTCCATCACGAACATGTGCCCCGCCCCTTCGATGACGTGCAGCTCGTTGTGCGGGATGTGAGCCGACATGAACTCCGCATACTTGATGGGCGTCAGAGCATCATTCGTTCCCACGAGGATCAAGGCAGGCACCTCGACGCCGGCGAGGTCGCTCATGCGATCGAAGGCATCGGCGGCGCGCCAATCGGCACGGCCGGTTTCGATGGGGGTCAGCTCTCTGTCCCGGGATGCCTTCTCGACGAGCAAGGGATCCGTGCCTTGCTCGTAGAGGCCGGGCGGCAAGGGTGGAATCTTCTGGCCGCTTGCCTTCACTTGTTCGAAGAGCTGAAGGATCATCGGGTGAACGCGAAGGCGCGCGCCGGTGGCCAGGAGCACGAGGCCCTTGAGGCGCGGGGGTGACTTCAAGGCGTGCTCGATCGCCACAGCGCCACCCAGCGAGTGTCCGACGACGACGTAGTTGCCTTCCAGCTGAGACCCCACGAAGTCGGAAAGGAACGCTTCCATGTCGGCGACGGTGCTGAGCGGCGGCCCGTCGGTGCCTGCGCGTCCCGGCATGTTGATCGCGTAGCACTCGGGCCCGCTCAGCGCGTCCAGCAGCGCGTCATAGACGTGATGGTTGTCGGCCGAGCCGTGAAGGCACACCAGCGTGGGCCCCGGACCGGCATCGTGCCGGAAGGTGACGCTCGCGCCCTCGATCTGCGCCGTCGTCACCAAAGCCTCGTCTCCACGCTCGCACTGGCCAGCGCAATCGACTGAAAGCGAAAGAACCGTTCTCGTGCGTAGGTGCCGGTGTACTCGAGCGCGAGCTCATCGAACGAGACCGTTCTGAGCAAGCGGTACCCCGACTCCGACATCAATGGGGTTGGGTCGTCGATGCCGAACTGCATCGGCTCGCCGAGCTCCTCGATGATGCCCTTCATGGCGCGGTCCTCGCTCCGGAGCCGGGGGCTCGATCTCGCCATCTTCGTGTTGAGATAGTCGAAGATCAGGAGCGAGCGCGGGTCGAGCTCCGCCGCAATTCGCGCAAGGGTGGCCCGCGCGGCGGCTTCGGCGAGGTAGTAGATCACGCCTTCCCAGACCAGACAGGTCGGCTCATCGCGGTCATGGCCGGCCGATTCGAGCCGCTCCACGAAGTCGTCACGCTCGAAGTCGCAGGGCACAAAGGTTGCGGCATCCATAGGATAGCCCGTAAATCTCGAAAGCCTTTCATGTTTGTCGGCCTGGCTGGCGGGCTGATCTACCTCGAAGAAGCGAACTCCTTCGCGGCCGAGCCTCGCCGCGCGGGTGTCGAGACCCGCGCCGAGGATGACGACCTGCGCAAGCCCCCGGTCGAGCGCGTGAACCACGCAGTCGTCGATGTACCGTGTGCGAAGACCCATCCAGAGCTCCATCGAGGGCGAGTGCTCGTCCCATCGCCGTGACAGCGCCTCGCCGTCAGGTCCGGCCAGCCGGAGCGCCCAGGGGTCGTTGCAGATGGCATCGGGTCCTGCAGACGCGCGGCCGCGGTACGCGGCGACCATGATTGCCGTCTGGCTGGC
>JBATLA010000299.1:0-3962 GCA_049669945.1 Polyangiales bacterium
ACCCAGGACCCAGAGCAAGTTGGAATAGCCTTCGACGGGCGGGCCGTCGGTCCAAGTCAGCCCATGCCCTTCGAGCAGGCGCTGCGCGTACCGGAGCGAGATGAAGGCATCGTCGAAGGTCAGCGGCGGATAGCTGCGTGCGTGGACAAACAGCGTGAGCGTTGCTGCAAGACCGACGGCGATCGCAATCCAATTCAAGCGAGCTCGATGGGGCTCCGTACTGCTCATCGCGGCGGGACAATACACTATCGAGCCGCGAGCCTCTTCATTCTGCGGCGTCGGCGATTGGTTGCGCTTCGTCTCTTCCGTGCGGCGTTTCAAAGTCGATGAACGGCCCCATCGGCACGATCCGCGTGGGATTGATGCTCTCGTGACTGCCGTAGTAGTGATGCTTGATGTGGTGCATGTTGACCGTGCTCTTGATCCCCGGCACTTGGTACAGCTCACGGGTGTAGGCCCAGAGGTTGGGATAATCGACGATGCGGCGCAGGTTGGTCTTGAAGTGGCCAACGTACACGGAGTCGAATCGCACGAGCGTCGTGAACAAGCGCCAATCGGCTTCGGTGATCGTGCTGCCCGCGATGTATCGTTGCTGGGAGAGGCGATCTTCCAACCAGTCGAGGGTGTCAAAGAGCGCCAAGAAGGCTTCTTCGTATGCCTCTTGGGTCGTGGCGAAGCCGCACTTGTACACGCCGTTGTTGAGGGTGTGGTAGACGCGCTCGTTCACTTCGTCGATCTCGCCCTGGAGAGCCTCCGGACAGAAATCCCCCGGCGTAGCCCCCAGGTGATCGAAGGCGCTGTTGAACATGCGGATGATCTCCGAGGATTCGTTACTGACGATCGTCTGCGTCTTCTTGTCCCAGAGCACAGGCACTGTGACCCGTCCCGTGAACTTGAGGTCCGCGGCTGTGTAGAGCTCGTGCAAAAACTCCGCGTCGATCACCGGATCGGGAATCACTCCATCGCCTTCGTGGAAGGTCCACCCTTGGCCGCCCATGAAATGGTTGACCACAGACAGCCCGACCATCTCCTCGAGCCCCTTGAGCTTTCGGAAGATCAAGGTGCGATGCGCCCACGGGCAGGCATAGGAGACGTAGAGGTGGTATCGCCCGGCCTCTGCCTTGAACGCCCTTCCGCTTGGCGCGTTCGTTCCATCTGCTGTGATCCAGTTCCTGAACTTGGCGTTGGTCCGAACGAACTTCCCGCCCGTGCTCTTGGTGTCGTACCAAACGTCGCGCCAAACACCTTCTACTAACTTACCCATGTCATTTTCCTTTGTCGTTCAAAGCAAGCGACCCATGTGTCCACTCTGATAGTCGTGAAACGCTTGGACGATTTCTTCTCGTGTGTTCATCACGAACGGTCCGTAGGCCACCACGGGCTCGTCGAGCGGCTGACCCGCGAGAACCAGTACGCGCGTGCCGGCGTCGGCATGGAGCTCAACCGCGCCGTCGTCTTGGCGATCGAACACGCCGAAGTGGCGTGAGGGAATCGGGTCGCGCTTCGGACCGGCCGTGACGTCCCCTTCGAGCGGAAACACGAGGGTGGTCCAGCCCTTTGGGAGGTCGACTTCCGAGGTCCCCGTTTCGTGAAAGCGGACGTCGAACACCGTGATCGGCGTGTGCGTCTTGGCTGGGCCGCGCTCGCCCCCCAGCTCACCGGCCACCACTCGGGCTTCCGCAGCGCCGAGATTCACGCGCGGGAACTCGCGGTCGAGCAGCGGTTGATATCGCGGCTCGCTCATCTTCTTGTCCGCTGGGAGGTTGACCCAGAGCTGCACCATTTCGAAGTCCCCGCCGCGCTCGGAGAACGCTTGAGAGTGCTTCTCTTCGTGCACCACGCCGGACGCAGCAGTCATCCACTGGACGTCGCCAGGGCCGATCCGGCCGCCGCCACCGGCCGAGTCGCGATGCTCCACCTCGCCCTCGTAGGCGAAGGTCACCGTCTCGAAACCGCGATGTGGGTGCTCACCGACCCCACGCCGGAACGGAGAGGGGTCGAACGGCTTGCGTGCGGCATGATCCAGCAGGAGAAATGGGCTCAGCATCTGCGCGTCGATCTGCGGCCAGAACACGGTCTTCACGTAAAAGCCGTCGCCGACCCAGTGCTCCGGTCCCGGCGGGTACACGCCCTGCAACGCACGCGGCGTCCGGGCTTCGGTTTCAGCGTTCGCATGTTGCATCTCGGCCTCCTGTCCATTGCGCCCGAGGAGTCTCGATCCGAGGCGCCAGCCTGCGACCGCGGCCAGTGCAGCCCCGAGTGTCGCCAGCACACCCCGCCGTGAAGTTCCTCGTTTCACGCTGTGAACATACGGAGCGAGAGAGAGCAGCGGCAGACCGCATTCGATTGACATAGAGTTGCGAAAACGCAACGATAAGCAAATATGGAGGCAGATCGAGACAATATCGCAACTTTCGTGGAGGTTATCCGGCGCGACAGCCTCGCGGCGGCCGCCCGCCATCTCGAGGTTCCGAAGTCCACCGTCAGTCGGCGGCTTACGCGCCTCGAGCAGCAGCTGGGCACCAAGCTCGTGCACCGTGACGCTCGGCGCCTGAGCGCAACGCCGGAGGGGATGCGTTTCTACGACTCCGTGGTCGATGCTATCGATGTGCTCGAGGTCGCCGTCTCGACCCTCTCGGAAAGCACCACCGAGCCTCGCGGGACGATCCGGGTGACCACGCCGAGCGACCTCGGCCGGATGCTTCTGATTTCGGAGCTCGTGAAGTTCCTCGAACGCTACCCCGATATCTCCATCGACCTGATACTCACCAACCGCTTCGTCGACTTGGTGCAAGAGCGCGTCGATCTCGCGGTCCGCGCCGGTCCGGTGACCGAGCCCAATCTCATCGCGCGCAAGCTCATGCCCTCGGAGCTCCAGCTCGCCGCCCATCCGGGCAACTCCATCGAGTGCGACGACGTGACCGAGCTCGAGGGGTACCCCTTCGTGCTCTACCGAAAGCGGGGCCAAACCCAGGTTCTTCGCCTCGAGCGGGGAAGCGGCGACGGCCACGAAAGCGTCGAGCTCACCGTCTCCGGGCGGGTCAACGTCGACGACTACAGCGCCATGGTCGAGCTCGTGGCGGCGGGGCAGGGCATTGGTCTGATGCCCGCCCTGCACCTCGCAGAGGGTGAGAAGCAGGGACGCCTGGTGAGGATCTTCCCCGAATGGACGCTCCCCTCGATGCCGGTCCAGCTCGTCTATTCGACGCGGCAGATCCCCGCGCGCGTGCGGCTGCTCATCGAGTTCCTTGCCGGCACGCTGGGAGTTTGATGAACGCCGCCCATCGGGGTAGCGTTCACTCATGAGCCGAGCCAGCATTCTAGCCAACCTCTTCGTGATTTTCGCGCTCCTCGCGCCGAGCGCTGCCAGCGCGCAGGCCGCCTCGACCCCCGAGCAAGCCGAAGCCACGAGCAACGCCTCGATCGTGACCACGGCGCCGAACCAGCCGGCTTCGTCGCAACAGGTGTGGTTTCAGCACGACTTGGAAGACGCCAAGGCTCGAAGTCGCCGCGCGCGCAATGCACTGATCGGGACCAGTGTAGCGTTCGCGGTCGGGGCGATTCTGGCAGGCGCCGGCGCGTCGCAGTGCGAGAGCGTCTACAACCTGAACAACTACGACGACCTCGTGTGCAACACCGCCGGCAACGTCCTTCTGCCGCTTGGCGGCACGATCGCCGGCTTGGGGGCGATCGGCATGATCACCTCCGGCATCATTCTCGGCGTGTCGAACAAACGAAAGCGCGAGATTGAGCGCGACATCCGGCGGAGCCACTACGGCCGCCGCCTACAATGGGATATCCCCTCAGGCGGCTTGGTCTTCTGAGCTGCGCGCCGCTTTCGGCCGCAGCAATCCGCGCGGGGCGACGGTGTGAATGGGCTCCGCTTGGAGTCCCAGCGCCTCGAACACCACGTTGGCGCAAACCAGTCCCGACGTGAACGCCGCCTCCATGTGCGTCATCGG
>JBATLA010000300.1:0-3300 GCA_049669945.1 Polyangiales bacterium
GATGAACCCGTCCCCACAGCCATCGGTCGAGCCCGACTGGTCACACAGCATACCGACTTTGCCGCAGCCGACGACGAGAGCCAGCCCAGCACCGACAGCGATGAAAAGCAGCCACCTTGGCACCATGGATCGGTTAAACCACACGTCCGCCGTCGATGAAAGCGGAGAAGAGGGACAAGACCGAAGATGCTCGCGGCTAGTCGCAGGTCGAAGCGGGCGATTCGCCCGCGAAGCGCTCAGCGGTGTATCCGGGGGAACTCGCGACGAGGCGGTCGTGCCAATCCGACGATTCGAGCGGGTCCACGGCGGGTACACCCAGGAGCTCCAGCTCCGGCGCCCACCGTTTCGCGATCTCTCTCGCAGACAATGCCGCATGTCCTCCTCGCGAGAGCCCCCACGCAACGACGCGACACCCGTCAGCCCATGGGCCCAAGTCACGACGTCGCGCCCCTCCGCGGGCGCGGAGCCCTCCCGCGCTGCCACCATCCCGGACACCGCAATCGGTGACCCATCGACAGGAGTCGAAACGTAGAGAACGCGCCACGCACGGCTGCCCTCCGCAAGCAGCTCCATCCGTTCGGTGCGGATCAGCGTGCCCGGCACTTCGGAAGGAAGGGGCCTCGGCGGATCTTAGAAGTTGCCCGTGGAACGACTCCCCGTGCGTGCGGAACTGTCAGAGCACTCACTGGCCGATGGGCACGCCTGCGGAGCCGCGCGGGTCTATTACGTAATAGTCAACAGCAGCGGGAGGTTCGGCGGTCCGGCGCTTTGATTGCAGGCGCTCGCCCACCGCGGAGAGGACTGAGACCGAAGATGCTCGATGCCCTCAAGCAGGTGAACAATTACGTATGGAACGAGAACAATTACGTATAGAGGCGAACGGTGCAGACCGAATACCGTCCGACTCGCATCCATCGCGACAGCGCGAGATGCAGAGGAGGACCGAATGGCGATGCAATGGTTGACGGTGAGTTTTCGTCGCGAGTGGGGCAAGCTGCTCGTGGTGGTGTTTGGCTTGGTCGCCACGCTTTGTGGCTTTGGGAACATGGCTTCGGCGCAGAATGTCGAAGAAGTGACGAAACTGATCGCCGGCGGGTCCAACAACTTCATGGGAGGCGCCGTGGCGATGTCCGGCGACGCTGTGGTGGTGGGTGGTGGTGCCAGCGCTGCAGCCGAAACCGCCTACGTGTTCACGCGAGAAGCGAACGGTGTTTGGGGTGAGCCCCAGCAGCTCACTGCGAACGACGGGGTCGTGGGCGACGATTTTGGGTTCTCCGTGGCGATCGATGGCAACACCATCGTCGTGGGAGCGGAACGTGCCGATCATCCCACGGGCGGAGCGGATACCGGCGCCGCCTACGTGTTCGTGAGAGACGGGTCGGGTGTTTGGACGCAACAGCGAAAGCTCCTAGGTGATTCGGTCGCTGGGGACTACTTCGGCGGAGCCGTCGGGGTCGCCGGGGACGTCGTCGTGGTTGGTGCGCGAGGCGACGATGACAATGGCAGCGCCGCCGGAGCGGCTTACGTGTTCCGGCGAAACGGAAGCATCTGGTCGTCGGAGCAGAAGCTCACAGCGAGCGACGGGTCCATCATGGACGATTTTGGGGCGGCAGTAGCCATCGATGGCGCGAACATCATCGTCGGCGCGCGGAGCGACGACCCGGTTGGCTCGACGTCCGGCTCGGTTTACGCCTTTTCCGATAATGGAGGGCTTTGGGTTCAAGATGCAAAGCTAGTGGCGAGCGCAGGTGCCGGTGCGGACAAATTTGGCTGGTCCGTGTCGCTTTCCGGGACCACCGCGCTCATCGGCGCGCCAGGTCATGCAGGGAAGGGCGCTGCCATCGTGTTCGAGAAGAGCGGCGCGGTGTGGAATGAGGGGCGCACACTCATGGCGGTGGACGGTGTGTCGGGCGATCGTTTCGGCGAAGCGGTCTCCGTTTCCGACGGGCTCGCGCTCGTAGGCGCTCCGAACCACCAGACGAGCGGCTACGCGTCGGGCGCCGCATACCTGTATGTCATCGCTGGCGCCTTCTCGCAGAAACTGACCGCCCAAGATGCCTCTGCGTCGGACTACTTCGGCGGAGCCGTTGCGCTGGAAGGCAACGTCGCGGCCATCGGCGCGCGGAGCGATGACCACGTGAACATCGGCTCGAACGTGGGTTCGGTGTACGTGTTCGACCCCGACAGCGACGGCGACGGAATTACAGATCCAAGCGACAATTGCCCCGATGTTGCCAACCCCGGACAAGCGGACGCGGATGGCGATGGCGTCGGAGACGCCTGCGAGGCCGATGCCGACGCGGACGGCGTGATCGATGACGATGACAACTGCCCGGCGATTGCGAACCCAGGCCAAGAGGACTTCGACGGCGACCTCGATGGAGATGCCTGCGACGTTTGTCCAGCCGATGAGCTCAACGATGTCGACGCGGACGGCTGGTGTGGCAACGAAGACAATTGCCCGAACGACGCCAATACGGACCAGGCCAACGCGGACGGCGACGCAGCCGGCGACGTTTGCGATCCTTGCCCCGATGATGCGGCCAACGACGCCGACGGAGATGGCGTCTGCGGAGACGTCGACATCTGCCCAGGCAGCGACGACAATCTCGATACGGACGGAGACGGAGCGCCCGACGGTTGTGACATCTGCCCGGGCGGTGACGATGCCCTCGACACCGACAGCGACGGAACACCAGACGATTGCGACATCTGCCCGCTCGACGCGCTCAATGATGCTGACGGAGATGGCGTTTGCGGCAACGACGACATCTGCGCGGCAGGTGACGACACCGCGGACGCAGATGGCGACTCCGTCCCGGATGCCTGTGACCTATGTCCGTTCGACCCCGACAACGACGCCGATCTTGACATGATCTGCGGCGATGTGGACCCGTGCCCGATCGACCCGGACAACGACGTGGACGGTGACGGCGTCTGCGGAGACGTCGACATCTGCCCGGGTGGCGATGACAACCTGGACACGGACGGCGACACGGCGCCCGATTTCTGCGACGTGTGCCCCGTCGACGCCGAGAACGATAACGACGGCGATGGGATCTGCGAGGTCGACGACAACTGCGACTTCCACGCCAACTCGGGGCAACTCGATACCGATGGTGATGGTGTGGGAGACGCGTGCGAGCCCGACACCGATGGCGACGGCGTCGTCGATGACACGGACAATTGCCTCTACGACCCGAACCCGGACCAACTCGACACTGACGGCGACGGTGTCGGAGACGCCTGCGACTCGGCGAACGACACCGATGGCGATGGTGTCAGTGATGAGGTGGATGC
>JBATLA010000301.1:0-1907 GCA_049669945.1 Polyangiales bacterium
CCGATGACGAGTGCTTTACTCATTGCGGCCTCCGTTAACGGCATCGAGCGGCGCGAGGACGCTGGCGACGAGCTCCGCGGCGACCGCGTGAATGCCCGGCGTTCGGTTCAGGGCGTCAGAAGCGAGCAGCTCGGATGCAAGGAGCTCGATTCGCGCGAGGAGCTGGGCCGCCGCCCCACCGTCGATGAATCGGGCGATGACTCGCTCCACCTCCTGCAGGCTCGTCTCCTCGCGTGGCTTGGCGAGGACCTCGAAAAGAGCCGGCCCTTCCTCTGGATGGAGATCGAGGTGCGTCAGCACGAGCGCCGTGAGGCGCCCCTCGTAAATGTCGCTGCCCTTGGCGTCACGACCCTTCGCGTCGAACAGATCGAGCAGGTCGTCTTGGAGTTGATAGAGCACTCCAATCGAGCTCAGCGCGGACGCGAGCTCTTTCGCTTCATCGGGCAATAAGCCTGCGAGCTCTGCTGCGCCCCGAACTGGCAAGGCGAACAAGGTTCCCGTCTTGCCAGACACCGCGCTGAAGTAGTCGCCCCACCCCTTGTCGGGAGACGCGGTGAGCGCGAGCTCGCGAATCTGGCCACGCGCCGTGCTCTCGGCGTACCCCGCCAAGATCTGCACCAAGGCGGCCTGCGCTTTCGCTGGATAGCGGTTCAACGCGCGAAACGGAAGCATCAAGAGAAGGTCCCCGGTGTTGATCGCTTGCGCTGCACCGTACCGAGCCCAGAGCGCTGGCCGTCCGCGACGCGTGCGATCGCCGTCCTGAATGTCGTCGTGGATCAGCGACGCGTTGTGTAGGAGCTCGACGGCGGCGGCCCAATCGATCGCGTCCTCGGCATGCCCCCCGAGCGCCTGGCAGGAAGCCAAAGCGAGACGGGCCCGCAAGCGCTTGCCGCCAGTGTCGAGGTGCTCGTGTACCATTCGGGCACCCGGGTCGGCCACGCGGTAGCCGGCCAACTCGACCATGCGGGCCTCCACCCGTGTCATGAGCTCGCCTTGCTCCAAGTCGCCTTGCTCTAAGAGGATGGAAGCCAGAGCCGTGGTGTGCTTGATGGCGGAAGTTGCGTTGGGTGTCGCTGCTTTCATGTCGTACCTGTCTGAAGAACGGTTCTCGCAAGGGGGGCCGCGCCAGCGGAGACACTGGTCCGAAGGAGGCGCCAACGGACCGACGCAGGAAGGCTTCGAAAGAGGCGCGTCATCACCCCGCCCAGCTCGGCTGGGCCGTGCGTTCCGGCCAAGAAGCCCGCCCATGAGGCAAGCGGAAGTCCAAAGAAGGCGTGGAAGAAACGTGAGGTCTCGGCCGCGTCCATGCTCACCAGGGACTCCAGCCCGAGCGCGTAGAGCTCCCAGACTGCGCGCTCCGCGCGGGACCATACCGCGGCGTTTCCGGCTGCCCGCGCATGCTCGACGTCGTCGTCCTCGAGCGCGCCGATGATGGCCTCCGCGACGGGCTCCGCTTTTCGCAAAGTGCGGGCGATCGAGTAGCCGGTCGCGGGATGCACCATCGATGCCGCTGCGCCAAAAGGAACGAGCGGCTGGCCCTGCACCGGAAGCCCAAGCCCCATCGCGATCGAGCAGCGCTCCTCGCCGAGTCGCGCAGCTTGCCCTAGGCCGAGGGACGCCAACCGCGTTTCGAGACGCGATCGAAGTGTCGCCATGCTGACACCCGGACGGTGCGCCAGTGAGGTCTCCTCGACGAAGATCCGGTCTCGGGAAAGAGGAAGTAGGTAAAGGAAGGAGGGCGGCTCGTCCGCACTGAGCGTTGCGGGCCGAAAGTCCATGAGCGTGGCGCGATCGAGGTCGAAGCGATGGCCCGGCGCGTGCAGCAAGACGCCGCACGCCACTTGATGGGCCGGCTCGCGGCGGTGGACGCGCTGGACGAAGGGGCTCGAGGCGCCCGAGGCGTCGAT
>JBATLA010000302.1:0-4347 GCA_049669945.1 Polyangiales bacterium
CCTATCACCTTCTGCACATGGACGCGGCTGTGAAACTACCCGCGGCCCATCGGATCTGGGAGCAGGACGCCAAAGTTCTCGAGGACGGCGCTGCCTTCTACGCCACCGTTCAAGAGCGTCTCGGTCAGAGCGACTGGCAGAAGGTCGACCGAGCCCTCAAAGCCAAGAAGGCACCGAAGGGCTTCGACTCTACGCAATGGCAGGCGGTGCGCGAGGCGCACCTCGGCTTCCAGCTCGGTCTCGAGCTCTACGGCCTTCTCCCGCTGATCGCGCACAAGGTCGGTTTCTTCGACCTTCGCGTGAACGATGATCTGACGATCACCATCCCCGAGCGCCTCTTCGACCGAGACCACCAGGCGAAGATGAAAAAGGTCCTCGTGCCTCCTCCGGTCAACAAGGCCGACGAGATCGTCGCAGTCAGCGGCGGCATGTACTACGCGCACGAAGCGCCCGGCATGCCTCATTTCGTCGAAGCGGGGCAACACTTCGACGCGGGCGACCCGCTCTACATCGTCGAGGTCATGAAGATGTTCAACAAGGTCTACGCACCGTTTGCTGGCACCGTCGACCGCATCCTCGTCGAGAGCAACGGGACGATCGTCGCCAAGGGCCAGCCCCTGTTCAAGGTGACCCCCGACGAGATCTTCGTCGAAGAAGACCCAGCCGAGGCCAAGGCCCGCATCCAAGCAAACACCGACCAGTACCTCACGGCCGTCGCCTAGGGGACACGCAGCCCCCCCAAAACCCCGGCCATTCCGAGCACTTCCAAGCCGGACTGCGCATTTTCCCCAAGCGCTACCCGCGGTCGTCCCGCGCGGTAGCCAGCACCACCCGGTTTCGTCCGGCGCTCTTCGCTCGAAAGAGCGCCCGGTCGGCCGTGGTCATGAGGCGAGACTTGAGGTCGCGAGCGGGCTGACCGTTCAAGTGCCGAAGTCCGTGTAGCGTCGCGACGCCGATCGACACGGTAATCTTCGGAAGCTCGCCCCCTGAGCGCATCGGCCCTGCGGTACTCGCCGCGACGTGACTTCGCAGGTGGTTTGCGAGCGCGCATGCGCTCTCCTTCGAGGCTTGCTTCTGCACGACGACGAACTCGTCTCCACCGAATCGAAACACCTCTCCCACGCCCGCGGCTGCTTCATCGAGCGCCCTGCCGGTTCGCTTCAGCGCCTCGCTTCCAGCCGCGTGTCCAAGCTTGCTGTTCACTCGCTTCAGGTGGTCCACGTCGACGAACATCAGTGCCATGTCCCGTTCCGCGCGTCGGGCCGCTCCGACCGCCTTGGTCAGTCCGCGGTTGAGCTCACGGACGTTCCGGAGACCGGTCAACGGGTCATGCGCTGCGAGGCCTTTTTGCCGCTTGAGGGACGACGTCTGAATGAACGACGTGGCGATTGTTCGGCTCAAGCCCTCGACGACACGAGCATCATGCTCGCTGAAGCGATTCGGCGATTGTGGGTTGACCAGCTGCAGAACACCGAGGGCCTTGTTTCCGTCCCAAAGCGGCGAAAGCAAAACGTGCTTCGTGCTCCCCTTGGATTCGGCGGAGAACTGCGGGTCTATGTCCAGATCCCCGCTGACGAAGTGCGTGGCTCCGCGCGTGAGCGTCCGCTTCATCAGCACCGAAGAAGGCGGGACGCCACGGTCGAGCAGCTGCTTGGCGCCTGGACCAAACGCCGCCACGCAGCGAAGCTCCCCCGGGTTTGTGCCGACAAACACTGCACCCGCAGTCGCGCGTACTGCAAGAGCGACGGCCTTGAGGCCCTCGTCGAGGACACGCATGAGCGGCCGCGCTCGGGCGCTCGACGCCTCGAGAACGGATTCCTCGAGCTTTGCCCCCCTCAAGGTGTGAATCCGCACCTTCAAATCGTAGGCAACCTAGACACCACAAGCCAACCCGCGCGCCTTTAGTGGCCTTTAGGCATCTCTCTTCGGATGGCGGTCACCCCCGGTTGCACTAGGATGATCCCTGGGGGTTCTGTTGCCGGCCAAGGACGTTCTTCTCAGCCAATACCGCATCATGATGGTGATTCGCCGCTTCGAGGAGGAGGCCGCGCGGAACTACGCCAAGGGCAAGATCGGTGGTTTTCTCCATCTGTACATCGGTCAGGAGGCGATCGCGGTCGCCGCTGCCGAGGTGCTCGGCGAAAGCGACTACATCTTTCAGACCTACCGCGACCACGGTATCGCACTTGCCCGGGGCATGACTCCGAACGCAGCCATGGCGGAGCTCTTCGGCAAAGACACTGGCTGCTCACGCGGCCTCGGCGGCTCCATGCACTTCTTTGATGTCGAGCGTGGGTTTCTTGGCGGTTGGGCGATCGTCGGTGGGCACCTCGCGCTCGCCGCCGGCACCGCCTTCAAGTCGAAGTACCTCGGCGAGGACCGGGTCACCATCTGTTTCTTCGGGGAAGGCTCGACCAACATTGGTGGGTTCCACGAAGCGATGAGTCTCGCTGGCCTTTGGAAGCTTCCGGTCGTGTTCGTTTGCGAGAACAACCAGTACGCAATGGGCACGCCGCTCGAGCGAACGAGTCCAGTGAAGGACCTCTCGATCAAGGCGAAGGGCTATGGGATGGCCGGCGATCGTTTCGAAGGTCACGACGTGGAGGTCGTTCAAGAGCGTCTTGGTGCTGCAGTAGAACGTGCTCGCAGCGGGGAGGGTCCGACCTTCGTCGAGATTCAAACCTATCGATTCCGCGGACACTCGATGAGTGACCCCGCCAAGTACCGCACCCGAACGGAGCTCGAGCAGCGCAAGCAGCAGGACCCGATTGCTGTCATTCGAGAGAGGCTTCTGGGCCAAGGTGTCGAGGAGAGCGTGCTCGACGACATCGACCTCGAGGTCGACGAGCAGATCGACACGGCGGTGCGATTCGCCGACGAGTCGGAGCCCGCGCGAAAAGACGTGATGATGAGCACCGCGCTCGCACCGGAGGACGCCTCGTGAGGGAGATCCGTTACCGAGAAGCGCTTCGTGAAGCGATGCTCGAAGAGATGGAACGCGATGGAAACGTGTTCCTGATGGGGGAGGAAGTTGGGCACTACCAGGGCGCGTACAAGGTGTCAGAGGGGCTGCTCGAGCAGTTTGGCGAACGGCGCGTCATCGACACGCCCATTGCCGAGGCCGGATTCGCAGGTGTCGGGATCGGCGCTGCGATGGCGGGGCTCCGCCCGATCATCGAGTTCATGACCTGGAACTTTTCGTTCGTCGCGTTTGATCAGATCATCAGCAATGCGGCAAAAGTGCACGCCATGAGCGCCGGTGCGATTCGCGTTCCGATCGTGTTTCGTGGGCCAAACGGCGCGGCAAAGCAGGTGGCGGCGCAGCACAGCCACAGCTGCGCGCCGTTTTACACGAACATTCCGGGCCTGTTCGTCATTCAGCCGAGCACGCCACGCGATGCCAAGGGCCTGTTGAAGAGTGCGATTCGGAGCAACAATCCAGTCGTCTTCCTCGAGGGCGAGACTTTGTACGGCGTCAAAGGCGAGGTGCCCGACGAGGGTGTGGACGAGCTCGTGCCGATCGGCGAAAGCCGGCTGGCCCGTTCCGGTAGCGACTGCACAATCGTCTCCTGGGGGCGGCCGTACTACACGGTACTGGCGGCCGCCGAGAAGCTCGCGGAAGATGGCATCGAATGCGAGGTGATCGACCCGCGTACGCTACGACCGCTCGACACGTCGCTCATGGTCGAGAGCGTGAAGAAGACGAATCGTTGCGTGGTGGTTCACGAGCACTGGCCCTATGGGGGACCGGGCGCCGAGATCGTCGACCGCATTCAGCGAGAGGCCTTCGACTACCTCGATGCGCCACTCGAACGCGTGGCCGGGCTCGACGTGCCAATGCCCTATGCGCTGAATCTGGAGGACAGCGTGTTGCCCACCGAGGAGCGAGTGATCGACGCCGTGAAGCGCGTCAGTTACGCGAAATAAGCCATGGCCAAGATTATCGGACTACCCAAGCTTTCGCCCACGATGGAGGAGGGCACTCTCGTCTCCTGGGACAAGAAGGAGGGCGATGAGATTGAAGTAGATGACCTCTTGGCCGAGGTCGAGACCGATAAGGCGACCATGGAGTTCCGCTCGTTCGATCGAGGTGTGTTGCTGAAGATCTTGGTGCCCGAAGGAGAGACCCTCGAGCCGGACGTGCCGGTGGCGATCATCGGTAAGGCGGGGGAGGACATCACGGACCTGCTCGCGGAGCTCGCGTCAGCGTCAGCGTCCGAGCCAGCGTCAGCGCCAGAGTCAGCGTCAGCGCCAGAGTCAGCGCCAGAGTCAGCGTCAGAGTCAGCGTCAGCGCCAGAGTCAGCGCCAGAATCAGCGCCAGCGTCTGGGCGCGTGCTGTCGTCGCCG
>JBATLA010000303.1:0-2025 GCA_049669945.1 Polyangiales bacterium
CCAGCGTAGTCGAGAACGTCCGGTGCGAAGACACCGTTGCGGGCGATGAACGCAAGGAAGAGCAGGAGCGTCGCGTTGAAGAAGAAGCGGCCGAGTCCTCGTTTGCGGGCGTAGAGAGCGAAGCCCGCGAACCCCCCGAGCCAGATCGCCACGAGCCCGTTGCTGAGGGACCAGCGCAACAGCGAGACCATGTGCGTCCACCATTCGGACCACGACTGGACCGCCTTGTAGCTGAAGTCGGCCGCGGTGAAGTAATGGAGGATCGAAGCGGCGGTTGTCGGCGCGCCCCAGACGAGCACGTCCTGGCGTCCCGCAACGACGAATACGTAGGCGTAGGTGAGCAGCCCGAGAAGTCCTCCGAGCGTGACCCACCCGACCGAGCCACGTGGAATCTCCTTCCTGAACGCACCCATGAGCAGTCTTGGTGTCATCGCAAACGCGACGCCGAGCGCGCAGGCCACGTTTGCGCTCGCCGAAAGGCCCAGGGCGAGCCCCGTCGCGAGGTAAGGACGCCAGCTCGGGTCGCGCTCGAACACCGCGTGCACGAAACGGGCGGCGGCCCAAAGCGCGAAGAAGCAGGCCAAAGGGTAGACCTCGATCCTCGTCGAGGGCTCCCACAGGGCCGGATGGACGCCGAGCAGCGCGATGGTGGGCGCCACCAATCGCGTGTCCCCTTCCGGGCACTCGGAGTCCGGTCGGAGCAGGGCTTCAGCAAAGCTCGTCGCCGGAATGACCGTGAGCGCGCCGGCCAGCGCAGAGAGCCCGTTCAAGGCAACGAGCGAGTCGACGCCGGGAAGGTGTGCGACGAGCGCACCGAGCAAGGTGTGCAGCGGCTGGCCGAACGGATGGCCCAGACCGAGTTGCTCGGCGACCAACGCGAGCTCGGGGCTGTCGTACATCGACAAGCTCCGGCACATCGTCACCACGTAAAACGCAAACAGCGCGAGGGCCGCCGCTCCGGTCGCGCGGCGCGAGCTCACCGGCAAGCCGAGGAGTCGGCTAGTCACCGTCCTCCCCCGACAGCGGCACCAAGAGGTTCATGACACCGCCCACGCCGGCGGTGATCAATTGAGTCGCCCAGAAGCTCAGCGAGCCCGCATATGCCGTGGCCTCCGGAACGCCGACGGTTCCGTAGAGCAGAGCAAACGCCGCCTCCCGCACACCTGCCCCGCCAACCGTCAGAGGGAAGAACGCGGATGCGCCGATGAGAGGCATCACGACTGCGGACTGAGCGAACGTGACCGACGGATCGAGCGAGTGCATGATGGCGTGACCCGCCACGATGTTCACCGTATGGATGATGAGCGACAAAAACACCGCGACTAGGAACGGCCAGATCGAGTAGAGGCGCGGAAGCGCGCGCAGGGGCTTGCCGAGTTTCTCGGGAAGGTGTGGCGCCAGCCGTGGTGCGAGTGCGATGCCCAGCAATGCGGAGGCGGCGGCTGCGAGGCCGAGTCCTGCCCAAAGACCCACGCGCTCCATGCCGGGGATCGGTCGAATGAGATACGCGCCAGTAGCCAGCACAAGAAGCGCGGAGACGCCGATGACGCGTTCGATGAAGACGACTGCCACGCCGCTCGTGGCGCTAGCCCAGTCGAGGTCACCAAACGCCTTGCGCCCCGCGACCCCGCGAATGACGTCGCCGCCGACGCCGCCCGGAGCGTACGTGTTGTAGAAGTGGCCGACGAAATACAGATGTGCGACTCGGGGCCAAGACGGGAGGTCGATCGCGCCGTAAGCGCGCAGCAGCAGGCGCCAGCGAACCATGCCGCAGACCATGCCGAAGAAGACCACCGTGATGGCGACCAAGGAAGCGCTCCAGGAGAGGCGTCGAAAGGCCGCGACCACATCCGCCGGATCGACCCCGCTGGCGAGGTAGCCGACCGCGGCTAGCGTAACGCCAATGCGGCCCCATCTCAAATAGCGCCGTCGCGTTTCACCGCTCGAGCGGAGAGCTCCCCCATCTTCGCGCATATCAGTCCCGCAAGCCTAGCGCGTCACGCAGATCATCGAGCAGTTCTCGGG
>JBATLA010000304.1:0-4837 GCA_049669945.1 Polyangiales bacterium
CTAGCGAGCAGGACGTCCCGCTCGCGCTGTTTCAAAACCACGGCCTGCAGTGCAGCGGCTCGCTCTCGGCCATGATGCTCGACACGAAGCGGACGTTCGATGCTCTGGTCGACAAGTACGCGTCCGACGGGGCGGCGCGAGATCGGATCCTCGGCAACCAGATCTACCAGTACGTGGCGAGCTCCTTGGCGGGCACGCAAGAGTACATGGCGATGGAAAAGCTCCACGAGGTTCGAAAGGATCCGCAGTGGGACCTCGTCGTGCTCGACACGCCGCCGACCTCAAGCGCCATCGACTTCCTAACCGCGCCAGAGCGCCTCATCGATGCGATCGACTCGCCGGCCATGCGCTGGTTCCTCCAGGTGTTCGAGGGCGCCGGCAAGGAAGCGTTCGGTTTGGTAGGACGAGGCGCCACGGTGCTTCTCAAAGGCATCGGAAGGATCACTGGGCTCGAGTTCCTGGAACAGGTGGCGGAGTTCGTCAGCGGCATCAACGACCTCTTCGGTGGGTTCAAGGAGCGGGCCGAGCAAGTGTCGAACGCGCTCCGAAGCCCAGAGGTAGCCTTCGTCCTCGTCACGAGCCCGGATCCGCTTGCAATTGGAGAGGCGCGCTTCTTCAGCGACAAGCTGCAGGACGCCGGGATGAATCGAGAGGCGATCATCGTCAATCAGGTACACACGTTGATCGACGAGCCCAACGTCCCGGTCGAGCAGCAAATCGAGGCGCTGAAAGCGGCGATGCCCGACACGATCGACGCCCGAAGCATCCATCCGCGCCTGAGCGAGGCGCTATCTGCCGAACGGGTTTCGGCGATCGCCGATCGCGCCCAGGTGGCACGTCTGGGCAAAGAGATCGGCAACGCAACGCCAATCCTCGAGGTCCCGGCATTCGACGAAGATGTGCACGATTTGGCGGCCCTGGCGAGGGTGGCTGCCTACCTCACGGACGCGGCGTAGAATCGAAACGATGCCCTCCGACGCAGAGACGAGCTGGAACGCCATCATCCTCGCGGCAGGCGAAGGGAAGCGCATGAAAAGCGCACTCCCGAAAGTGCTTCACGAGATCGCCGGACGGCCGTTGGTGTCCTGGGTCGTGCAGACGGCACTCGACGCGGGCGCGGGACGATGCCTGGTCGTGGTGGGGCACGGGCGCGGCGATGTGGAGCAAGCACTGACGGCCCAGTTCGGGGACCAGGTGGAGGCAGTGCTCCAGCCGGCGCAGAACGGCACGGGCGATGCGGTGCGATGCGCGATCGATGCGCATCGCGAGCTTCGAGGAAGAACAGCAGTTCTGTACGGCGACTGCCCTCTTCTCCCGGCGGCGATGCTCCGCGAGCTCGTGCGCCGGTCAAGCGCGGAATCTGCAGCGTGCGGGTTGGTCACCGCGAAGCTGGAACGGCCCGAGGGCTACGGTCGAATCATTCGGAACGAAGCCGGTGCGGTGGCCCGAATCGTCGAGGACCGCGATTGCTCCGAGGCCGAACGCGCGATCACCGAAGTCAATCCTGGGCTCTACGCGTTCGACACTGATTTTCTGCGCGAAGGTATTGAGCAACTGAACACGCACAACGCACAGGGCGAGCTCTACCTCACGGATGTGGTCGAGCTGGCCTCCCAGCGTGGCAAAGTGATAGACATCGAGGGCGACATGAGTGAGCTAACGGGTATCAACGATCGAAGGGAGCTCGCTCTGGCCGCGGCCACCAAGCGGCGCGCCGTCGCGGAGGAGCTTGCGCGGAAAGGCGTAGGCGTGGTGGACCTCGACGCGCTCTACGTCGATGCAGATTGCGAAATCGAGCCGGGCGCGATGCTCGGCGCCAACGTGCACCTCCGCGGGCGCTGCATCGTTCGCGCCGGCGCGCGCATCGACGTCGGCTGCGTGTTGATCGACGTGGTGGTCGAAAAAGACGCGAATGTCCTTCCGTACACGATGGCCACCGACTCGACGATCGGCGAGGGCGCTCAAGTCGGCCCGTTCAGCCATCTTCGGCCGCACTCGGTGCTCGGTCCGCGCAGCAAAGTCGGCAACTTCTCCGAAACGAAGAACACGACCCTGGGGGAAGGCTCGAAGGTCAACCACCTTTCCTACGTGGGTGACGGTGTCATCGGCAAAGGCGTCAACATCGGAGCGGGCACGATCTTCTGCAACTACGACGGAGAACAGAAGCACACCACGACGCTCGAAGACGATGTCTTCATCGGGAGTGATAGTCAGCTCATCGCGCCGGTGACCGTCAAGAAGGGCGCGTACGTTGCGAGCGGCACGACGGTTACCCGCGACGTGCCGGAGGATGCCCTCGCCGTCGCGAGGACGAAGCAGGAGAACAAAGAGGGATACGCTGCGCGCATGAGGGCGCGCTTGCGCAAGAAGAAGTAGAGCTGACGACCCGGCTCAGAACCGGACGCTGAAGCTCGTGCCGCCCGGATTGACACTGAAGTCGAACTCCGGGCCCTCTTCATGCGTGTCGTAGTACTTGCTCGAGCACGCGATGCCGCGATACGCCTCGTAGGCCTTCACGCCTTCGGTCGGCGCGGTAGCCGTCTGCAAGGCGAGCGCAAGGGGAGGTCCGATGTACATACCCGCCGTCAGACCCCGGGTTTGCCCCGTCCACTGGGTGGCCTTGATCGTGCCGCCGACCACGCCATAGACGAGCCCGCCAACGACACCGAGGGCGCCAGCATTGAGGCTCTGCACACCGTTCGCTTTCTTCAGCGTGTTGGTGGCGTAGAGCAGCTTCGCGCGCCGCGCTTCTTCTGAGCCGTCGTCCTGCCGACGAATGCGCTTGGCGCCCCAGACTCCGGGTGCCGGAATCATCATGTGCGTCACGGCAACGAAGTAGCTGCCCGCAGCAAGATAGGCCCAACCGAACTTGTCGGCTTCGTCATCGTCCCGCGCGTTCTTCACGGCGGCATAGGTCATTCCGCCACCGGCGGCGAGCCACAAGCTCATCCAGGTGTAGCGCCAGCGGGTCGCGTGCTTCTTCCCGTCTTGGAGCTTGTCCTCGATATAGCGGATGCGATAGCGGACCTCGTCGTCGCTGAGCTCCTCGATACAGCTAAACGCGTCTTGCGCGCTCGCCTTCGGAGGGGCCCAGAGGGTGAAAGCCAGCGTGCACACGAGAACCGCTGCAAGGCGTTGAATCATGGAATTCCGGATTTGATGATGTTCAGGCACAACCTACCCCTGTTCGCCAGGTGGCCGGGATAGTACGCAAAACGACCTCAGACTGCGACAGTGTTTCACAAAATCAGGCACTTTTTTCAGCCCGGGCGATGACGAGCGAATGTACGGATCCAGTCTGACTAGACGGATTCGGTCCCCCGAGAGCCTTCGCCGCTAGCTCGACGGCTTCGGCCGGAGCGTTATGCTGGGGTCGTGGATAGCGTGCTTTTCAAGGTCCTTATCACCGTCATTGCCCTGTCGGTGCTGATCATCATTCATGAGGGGGGGCATTACCTCGCCGCGCGAGCGTTCGGGATGCGGGTCCTCCGCTACAGCATCGGCTTCGGCCCAACGCTGTTTCGGTATCAGCCCAAGGGGAGCCCCACCGTCTTCCAAGTCGCGGTGATTCCCTTCCTGGCCTACGTGCAGATCGCCGGGATGAACCCCAACGAGGAAGTCGATCCGGACGACCCTGAGCTCTATCCGAACAAGAGCTTGTTCGCGCGCGCGACGACCATCGCCGCGGGGCCGGTGGCCAACTACCTCACCGCGTCTGCGATCGTGTTCGCGTTGGGGCTGACCAACACCTTGCCTCCGATGCAGCCAGCGGAGCCGATGCAGGTGGGGCACGTGGTCCCCGATTCGCCCGCGGCCGAAGCAGGGCTTCAGGAAGGCGACGTCATCCTCATGGCCGATGGTGAGGCGATCGCCAACGTCACCGAGCTCATCGACGCGACGACGCCGCGCGCAGGCGAACCGACGGAGTACGTCGTCGAGCGCGATGGCAAGGCGCTGCCGCCGATCACGATTACGCCACTCGATCGCGGCGGACGCGGGCAAATCGGAGTCGGTGCCAAGATGATCCCGCTGTATGAGGAGCTCGGGGTCTGGGACTCGGCGAAACTCTCGATCGCGCTGCCTTTCCAAATGACGATGGCGCAGCTCAACGGGCTCGCCGACATGGTGAAACGGCGGAGCACCGAAGGCATTGGCGGCCCCGTTATGATGGGGAAGATGGTCGCGGACGCGGCCCAGGCTGGATTGCCAGCGTTTCTGTGGATTTTGATGTTCATCTCGGTCGCGCTTGGGATGTTCAATCTACTCCCGTTTCCGGCACTCGACGGCGGGCGATTGATCTTCCTCGGCTACGAAGCCGTCACCCGGCGACGCGCCAACGAGCGCTTCGAGATGGCCGTGCACGCGTTCGGGATCGTGTTCCTCCTCAGCGTCATGATCCTGGTGACGTATCGGGACATCTTCGGCTGACCGCGGGCTTGCCCTACGGGCCGGACCGAGTACTTTCACCCGATGCAGAGCGACGTGATCGTGGTCGGGGGCGGTTTGATGGGCTGCAGCGTGGCCTATCGGCTCGCCAAGGACGGAGCCAAGGTCACCGTTCTCGAACGCAGCATTCCCGGAGCGGAAGCATCGTCGGCGGCCGCAGGAATTCTCGGGCCCACGGTCGAATCGTTCGATGACGCGTTCGCGCTTCAGCTCGGGCGCCAAAGCCGCGAGCTCCACGCGGCGCTCGCTGAAGAGCTCGACGAGCAATTTGGAGTCGACGTGGGGTTTCGGCGCTGCGGAGTGGTCAAAGTCGCGCTCGACCAGACCGAGCTCGATGAGCTCGAGCGACAAGCCGAGAGCCTACGGGTGCAGGGCGTCCGCTGCGCCCAAT
>JBATLA010000305.1:0-9419 GCA_049669945.1 Polyangiales bacterium
GTCATGCGTGGCACGTGGATGCGCCGCCATCGGACGACGGTGCCGCCCTGGCGTTCGGTCACTTTGACGTCGACGCCGGGAGAGGTGTCCTGCGTCTCGTCAGGGACGACAGCTCCCTTGGGCGCACGGATCTCGACCGATACGTCGTGAAGCCCGGTCTCCCAGGCGGGGACCGACCAAACGATACGGGCGCGGGGCTGTCCCTTCACTTCGAGGGCGCGCGCGTCGGCTTTCGTCCGGTAACGCATGAAGACCCGGTACTCACCTCGTCGTGGCGCCTCGCGTCTGTGGAACCAAAGTCGAATTCGACCGTCCTCGTGAATCTCGGCTTCCGGACGGAACACCTCGCCCTCCTCCGATCGGAAGTACGGCGGTCGGTAGCGGTCGAGCTCGACGTCGGGGCCGAGGTCGACGAGCTCGAGCTCCTGCAGCCAGCCAGCGTGCACCTCGACGTCCAGGCGAAGCAGTATGTGGAGCGTCGCATCGCGCTCCACCTCGACGGTCGCTCGGGCGCTCTGGACGACGGTCCGGGTCCACGCGCGCGCCGGAGAGGCGGCGCTCAGCGAGGCGGCGAAGAGGAGAAACAGCAGGCCGGAGACGCGGCGAGGGCGCATGCCCGGAACCTACGGAATTCGGGCGTTCCAGTGAAATTTCCTACTGTACGCGGATCCACGAAGGCATGAACAATAGGACGAATAGCGAAAGGGTTAACCAGCCGACCACGCGTCGACGTGGGGTTAGCTCCGTGTTTTCGGTCGGCGGATGACCCGGGCCGGTCGCGCGCGTCAGCAACCAGAGCACGACGGCCCAGACGAGCCAGTGCAGGCCGGCTGTCGCGTCATACGTGAGCCGGTCCCCCCGCACGCCCGCTAGGTAGCTCGGTACCCCGTAGGCGAAGCCGATGACAAGCGCGACCAACGGCAGCAGCCGCAAGACGATCTTCGAGACTCGGTTCTGGCGCGGCCCCAGCAGCGCGTAGGCGATGTGGCCTCCGTCGAGTTGGCCGAACGGGAGCAAGTTGATCATGGTGATCAGCAGGCCTGCCCACCCGGCGAGCGCGGTCGGCGTGAGCGAGACGTCGTACCCGGCGGCGATCGGGCCCTTCAGGCCGTACAGGATCGCGAGGTATAGAATCGAACGGCCCTCGATGAAATATTCGGTCTCGGGGAGCGGTTGGACGGGCGACGTGGCGAGGCCGTAGATCACGACCGGCACGGCGATGATCAGGCCGCACAGGGGGCCAGCCGCACCGATGTCGAGCAGTGCATTCCGGGAGCGGATCCGTTCTCGCATTTGAATGACCGCGCCCAGGGTGCCGAGCAGGAAGAACGGGACGGGAATGAAGTACGGCGGAGACACGTCGATTCGGTGGTACATGCCTGCGAAGAAGTGACCGAACTCGTGCGCCAGCAGGATAGCCATCAGCGGCACCGAAAACACCCAGCCGGTCAGCCACTCGTCGAGAGACGTGGGCGGGCGGTCCAATACGTGAGCCGCACCGACGTAGAATGTCGATAGGAACGTCAGGGCTATCAAGCTGAGCGGCCAAGCCCATTGCGTCCTTCGTCGCCCCACGGACCTCGCTGTAGCATGTGCGTTCCGAAGCGCACGATCTGCTATCCTCCAGATGCGGATGGATCTGTATAGCGCTGCCAAGAGGCTCGGCCGGCCTTTCGTGTTTACCGACGAAGCGTCGTTGCGGGGCCTTTCGATTGCCGACCACGGTCTGATCGGAGACGGTTTCTCGGCGGCCCTCGTTCGCGCCGACGGTGCGATCGACTGGCTTTGCCTGCCTCGCTTCGACAGCCCGAGTGTTTTTGGCGCGCTCCTCGACGAGGACAATGGCGGGTCCACCTCGGTGAGCCCCGTCGACTATCCGTTCGAGACGCTGCAGCGGTACGACCCAGGGACGAACGTCCTCGAAACACTCTTTCGCGCCGAAGGGAGGGGCGCGCTACGGCTGACCGACTACATGCCCTGGACCGACGATCCTCGCTCCGCGATGCACGAGGTGCACCGACGCGTGCAGTGCGTCGAGGGGGAGATGATGGTGCGCGTCGTGTTCGACCCGCGCTTTGGTTACGGCCTCTCCGAAACGACATTCGAGGTCACGGGAGCGAGCGTCCTCGCAAAAGGCGCGTCCGGAGAGCGTCTCGTGGCAGTGCTGGGAGGCGACGTACGCTGGGAAGCACGCCCGCAGGGCGGCGTGGAGGCGGTGCTCCCGCTCAAAGCAGGCGAACGCGTTTGGCTCGTCATCAGTTGGAACACGACCGAGCGCGAATCGGTGCTCGCGTATCGCCCGTTCGATGCGCTCCGCAACACGCGGCACCGATGGCGCGACTGGGTGCGTGGGTTGCAGTACGACGGCCCGTGGGGCCACCACGTGATTCGATCTGGTTTGCTCTTGAAGCTGTTGATGTACTCGCCGACCGGCGCCATGGTCGCCGCACCGACGACTTCGATCCCGGAGTGGATAGGTGGGAAACGCAACTGGGACTACCGCTACACCTGGTCACGGGATACGGCGATGGCAGTGCGCGCCGCGAATCTTCTCGGTTGTCGGAGCGAAGCCCGCGAGTTCTTTCACTTCGTCCGAGACACCCTCGAGCGTGATCGAAAGCTCCAGATCATGTACGCGGTTGACGGCGGCCGCGTTCCCGACGAGCGGACACTCGACCATCTTGCGGGGTACAGGGGCAGCAAGCCGGTGCGCGTGGGCAACGGAGCTAGGGACCAAGTGCAGCTCGACACCGCCGGTGCGCTGATGGACGCCGCCTACGTTTACGAACGTGGCGGTGGCTCACTCTCGGCCCGTGGCTGGCGCCGGCTTCGAGAGGTCGTAGACAACGTTGCGTCCACCTGGGCTGAGCCCGATCACGGCATCTGGGAGCCGCGCGCCGGCAAGCGCCACAATGTTCACTCGAAGCTCATGAGCTGGTTGGCGCTCCGGCGGGGGGCCCAGCTCGCGCCGCTCTTCGGCAACAAGCGCTTGCAGACCCGATGGCAGACGACCGCCGACAATCTTCACGCTGAGCTCTGCGTGCGCGGCCTCGACAAGACGGGCAAGCACTTCGTGGCGGCCTACGACCACGAGCATGCCGATGCGTCCTTGTTGCTCCTCCCGATTCACGGGTTTCTCCCGCCAACCGACGACCGCGTGCTCCGGACTGTCGACCGGATTCAAGCCGAGCTCGGCGACGGGCCTCATGTCTATCGCTATCGTTCGGACGACGGCGTCGGTGGCGAAGAAGGTGCGTTCGTGTTGTGCGGTTTCTGGCTTGCCGAGGTTCTCGCGATGGCGGGCCGCATCGACGAGGCGCAGCAGGTGTTCGTCGCCCATGCCGAGGCGTCCAATCACCTCGGGTTGCTCGCCGAGGAGATCGAACCTGGCAGCAAGACGCTGCTCGGGAACTTCCCTCAGGCGTTCAGTCACCTCGGTCTGATCAACGCTGCCGCGCGTATCGACCTCGCGTTGCGTTTGCGAGACGAAGGTTCGCCCCGTGTGCCGGAGATCGAGATCGGACGCTGACGTGGGCGGAGGGGATGCAAGCGACGGGGTGGGGTTGCGGCGCGTCGCGGAGCTTCGGTACCGCTTCTACATCGTGACGTTGGCGTTGCTGACGGGCCTCGGTTTGCTCTTTGCAGGCGGCGTTCGCGACGTTTCGTCTTGGGCGATGTTTGCCATCGCCGCCGTCGTGGCCAGCATCCTGCCCGGCAAACTTTTCGCTGTTGGCTCAAGCACAGAATCAGGCTTGGACGCGCCCGGAGAGCGCGAGGCGGCGGCGCCCGATTTGATCGGCGCCTCTGTTTCCGATTCGCCGGAGCGCTCGTCACGGCCGGCTCGAGACCCGGACGAGGTCGACTATCTGAGGGCGCTGCGACACGAGTTCCGAACGCCGCTCAACGCGGTTCTCGGTTTCTCCGACGTGCTCCTGAGCGGCATCGATGGTGAAGTGAACGCTTCGCAAACGGAGGACTTGGAGATCATTCGTGCTTCCGGCATTCGCTTGCGGGTGTTGCTCGACAGCGCGCTGGACATCTCTCAGCTGGCTGAAGACGAACTCCGCCTCGACCTCGAGCGTGTCGATATCCGAGAGCTGGTCGGGCGGGCGGCGGTAGAGGCCGGTCAACTCTGGTCGAACAAGCGGGACGCGCAATGCACGCTCCCCGACGAGCCGTGCATCGTCAATGCTGATGAAGGTCGCCTCCGCCGTTCCATTCTCGTCCTGGCAGACTTCTTGGCCGTGAGTCATCGCGAAGCGGACATCACACTGCGTCTCACCCCTTCCGATGACCACGTTGCGATCGAGGTGCGCGCCGAGAACGCCGACCGACCCTCACTCGACGCGCTACCGACCACGGCGGAGGTCCTCGCGGCCGAGGACATGACGAAGATTCGTCAGTGGCCGGTGGCGGTCACTTCCGAGCTCATCGGCCGTCACGGTGGCTCGCTGTATCATGGCAGCGGACCCTCCCGTTTCATGATTCGCCTTCCGGTCGGAGGCGCGGCGTGAGCGGCTCACCGACTCCTGCGACCCATCGCTTGCGCTGGGCTTCGCTGTTCGCGTCGGGCTACTTCGCCGCCCTGTGGTTCCTGTTGGCGGTCGAGCACCGCGCTTGGGGAGCGGTCGTGGTGTTTGGTGCCGGTGTGCTGTTGGGTCTGTTCGCGAGCCGCACGTTGACGCTGCTTCGGGGTCCGGTTGCGCCTTCTGCCCCTCGCGAGCAGGTGCCTCCACCGGAGGCCGTGGCGCCCGTGCTCGAGACCATCGACACATACGCGGCGGAGCCGGAAGTGCCGGAGCGTCAACGCGCCCGGTTCCTCGGTGCGCTCGGACACGACCTCCGCAACCCCCTCAATTCGGTGACAGGGTTTTCCGACATGCTGCTCGGACGCGTCGACGGCGACCTCAACTCCGAGCAGGAGCGCAGCGTGCGCACGATTCGAGCGGCCGCGGAACGCTTGCTCCGATTGGTGTCGACGGTGGTCGACCAAGCCCGGTTGGAGGCCGGCACGCTGCGCTTGCAGCAGCAATGGGTGTCCCCACACGAGCTCGTGACCGAGGCCATTGGGTTCGTCCGCTCCCGCGCCGGCGGCACCTCGGTGATCGGGGGCGTCTCCGAAGGGCTGCCCCGCGCTTTCGTCGATCGCCATCGAACGGTGCAAGCGCTGGTCAGCCTCACCGTGTTGGTCATTCGCTCCTCGAAGACCGACATCGCAATTCGTGTCGCGCCGCCTCGGCGCGACCAAGCGGGGAAGGGCTTCGTGCAGTTCGATCTCATGGCGAGCCTCAAGGATTCTACTGCCGATACACTCGCCGTCGTCGAGAAGCTCGAACGCCCTCTCTCTCGTTCCGATGCGCTCGGGCTCGAAGTCGCGGTTGCGCGCAGCGTCATTGAAACGCAGGGCGGGCGTATTTGGACGGAAGCAGGCACGGCTGGGAGCCTGCGTGTCTGTATGACCCTGCCGACGTCGGCGCCCTAGTCGTCGCCGGACGTAGCTTCGAGCACGGCTTGGTACGCCACGTTGCGCTTCCAGCCGAAGTCCTCGCGTAGCCTTTGGGCCATCTCTTTGGTCGTCAGTCCCTCATGCTTCCACCGATCCACGAGCGACCGTAGGTCGATGTCTTCGATCGGCCCCTCGCCGCGCCTGGCTTCGACCACGACCGTGATCTCGCCTTTCGGCGAGTCCGAGAGCGCGGCGCGAACTTTTGGAAGCGTGCCCCGCACCGTCTCTTCGTGCAGCTTTGTGAGCTCACGGCACACCGCAACCTCTCGTTCTTCGCCCAGCTGGGCTTCGAGCTCCCGCAAGGTCGCGTGGATGCGTCGAGGGGACTCGAAGAACACGACGGTCGCTTCTGAATCGCGAATTCGCTCGAGCGCCTTCCGACGTTCCTTGCCGCCGCGGGCGAGAAACCCTTCGAATGTGAAGCGGCGCACGGGCAGCCCCGCAACGCAAAGCGCCGCGAGCACGGCGCTCGGCCCGGGGATTGCCTCGATAGCGACGCCCGTTCTTGCGGCGATGGAGACGAGGTGCGCGCCGGGGTCGCTCACCAGTGGCGTTCCCGCATCGCTCACGAGCGCGTAGTGTGCACCATTGGTTAGCGACTCGACGATGGCCGTGATCTTCTCCGCGCTGCTGTGTGCGTGAAATGAGCGCAGTGGCGTGTCGATGCCGTGCCTCGCGCAGAGCGTCCGCGTATGGCGCGTGTCCTCCGCCAGGATCAGCTCGGCCTCCTTCAAGACACGCAACCCTCGCAGGGTGATGTCCTCCAGGCACCCAATCGGCGTCGCGACGATCGACAAGCGTCCTGCCATGTGTGCGCGTTACCACATCTGCGGAGCGCCGCGAACCCTATGGGGACTCGTAGACCTCGACCACCGTTTCGCCGAGCTCGTCCCGCAAGAACTCCTTGAGCTTCTTGAGAAGCCGCTTCTCGATCTGCCGAACGCGCTCGCGGCTCACCCCGAACTCGTCACCGAGCACTTGAAGTGTCTTCGGGTCCTCCGAAACCAGCCGATCATCGAAGATCTTCTTCTCTTTTCCTTCGAGGGTCTTTCCGAACTCGTGGATCTTCACCGTGAACTGGTCCCCGACCTGTGCCTCCGCGAGCGTATCATCCACCCGAACGTCGTCCGACGGCAGGAGCTCGACGCGTGCAACCGAGCGTCCTTCCGAGGTCCCCACTGGGGCGTCGAGCGAGGCGTCGCCTGCGGCGAGCCGCATGTCCATCGACACAACGTCGCGCTCGGGCACGTTGAGCCGTTCGGCGATGATCTCTGCGGTCGGTTCGATTCCCATGGCCGAGAGGCGCGCCTTCTCCTTTTGGAGGTTGAAGAACAGCTTGCGCTGCGCCTGTGTAGTGCCGACCTTGACCAGTCGATGGTTGTTTAGAATGTAGCGAAGAATGTAGGCGCGAATCCACCAAGCCGCGTAGCTCGAAAGCTTGACTCCCTTGTACGGATCGTACTTCTTCACCGCCTGCATCAGCCCGATGTTTCCCTCTTGTACGAGGTCGAGGATGTTCTTGTACGCCTGCCGGTAGTCGTATGCGATCTTCACGACGAGTCGCAGATTGGAGGTGACTAGCTGCTTGGCGGCGTCGAGATCGTCTTCTTCGAAGTAGCGCACCGCGAGATCGTGCTCCTCTTCCTTCGACAGAAGTGGGTATCGTTGAACGTCGCGCATGTAGAGGCCGAGCGGGTCCCGGCGTGAGAGCGCCGAGTGAGAGGCCGCGAGGGCATCCTCTTTGCTTTCCCGGTGGATCGGATCGTCCCCCAAGACTTCGACGTCTTGCGGTTCGTCGATTTCGTCCGGCGGATCTTCGTCGTGTTCCATCATGGCCTTTGCCTACGACACCCGTCTCTAAAGCACAGCCCCCCGATGCGTCCAGTGGCGGCCGTCACTTTGGCGCTTCGAAGGGCAGGCGCCCTGCCGCGCGGGGCCGCAAACGGCCCCCAGCCGGGCCCCCGATGAGATACTGAATCGCGCCATCGGGCGTCATCGCGGACTTGAGGCCCGCCGATGCGAGCTCCAGCATCGTCGCCACTTTCGCGCTTCTTTCCTTGTAGGCGTCTTCGATCTTCACCCGGACCATGAGATTGACCTCGGACCGTTTCATCGGTCGAACGAGGCGAACCCTTCCGACGGCGTCGAGCTTCAGGTCCGGTCCATGAGACTCGGCGCGCTCGATAGTCGCGGCGCCCTCGTCGATCGTGGCCAGCAGCTCGAGGTTGCCCGCATCCGCGCGATCGAGAGTCAGTCCGCCCCAACCCGGGATGTCGAGTTGCGTCTCGCCATCCCCGAGGTTGAGCGCTTCGATCGTGAGCTCGACGTTGCCCGTCGATTCGGCGACCTCGCTTGGCATCGAGACGTCAATCTCCGCGTTGAGCGTGCCGGTCATGGGTACTTTGGTGAACTTCCGCAAAGCCGGAATCGCGCCGAGGGCGACGTCTTCGATGTCCGCCTCGAGCTCCAAGCTGTCCGCTCCGAGCGACAGGTCTCCTTCGGCCTGACCGCCGGCGAGCTCCGCGTCGAACGTGAACGACTTCGTGTCCGAGAAGAGGGAGAAGAGCGAAGTGCTCACCGTGAGCTCGTCGAAGATGACGTCGAGCGGAGGCGAGCCCTCTTCTGCTGGAAGCACCACGCGCAGGCTCTCGAAGGTGAGGCCGGTGAGACCGGAATGGGTGAGGTCGACGATCTCGATTTCGTAGCCCCGGATCTGCGCCTCGTGGACCAGTCGATCTGCCAGCCGGTCGTACGGGAACGTCTTGTACGCGAAGAACACGAAGCACAGCATGAAGAACGCGGGGTATCCGGCCCATTTCAGGATCTTCTTGATCGGAATACGCTCCACGTCTGCTCCTACTCCGCCAATCCCGGTGCTTCACGGTCGTATGCGCTGACAGCTAGTTTTACGGTATAGCCGGTTCGCATCCGTCCGCCCGTCATCTGAATGCGTTCGATTGAGATGGGGTATGAGCTGTTCTCGATGTCGGCCAACAACTCGATGAGCGGTCTCAGCTCGACGACGGGCAGGTTCACACGCACCGAGCGGCGGCTGTATTCACCGATGTCGAGCTTTGGTTGATCGGTGATCGATAGGCCGGTCACGCCGTATTGCTGGGCGCGTTCTTCCAGGTAACCTCCGAGCGTCGGCGCTTTTCGCTGGTAGAGTTCGTCGATTGCCTTCTTCTCGGCCTTCTGCTGACGGAGCCGAGGTTCCGATCGCTGGATGTCCTGCAGAACTTGGACGATCTCTTCGTTCTCGGTCTCGACGTCCGAAATGCTCGCGATGCCGACGTACATGGGTAGGACGATCAAGAGCGCCCCGAACACGAGGGCCATCGCGCCGAGTAAACGTCGTTCGCGATCGCTCAGGCTGGTGGCCCAGCTTCGCAGATTGTCGAATGCATCACCGAAAGCCACGCTACTCCTCCTTACCGGGGTTGGGGAGGGGTTCGCATTCCACTTTGACCACCACCTTGTAGTCCTTCCGATCCCCGACGGCGGTCGAGATCGAGCCCTTGTCGACATCCGCGAAGCAGCGGTGCGATTGGAGCTCGTCGACCAGGCGGTCCCGCTCCGCAATGGAGCCGACGGTGCCTTGGATCTCGAATCGACCGGTCTCTGCATCGTCGTCGATCTCGATCAGCAGGCGCCTCGTGTCGTGTTGTATGTCTGCCGGAATGCTCTCGGAAATCGCCTCGAGGACGTCGTAGGCATCGAAGCGGGGAAGGGGGTCGTCGAACCGCGGCCCGGCGGTGAGGAGCTCTCTCGCATGCAGCGCGCTTCGGGCCTCCTCACCGAGGAGGTCTTGGCTCACCTCTGCGAGCGTTGTCGTGAGTTGCTCATGCTCGGCTCGCGCCACCCGATACCGCGCGCCGAGCGACACGACGAACGAGACCAAGACGGCGACGAC
>JBATLA010000306.1:0-5589 GCA_049669945.1 Polyangiales bacterium
GATGTATTGGAGCCAGCCGGTGAACTGAAGACGAGTCTTGGCCTTCCATAGTGCGGCTTTGATTCGCGTCCCGAGGTTCACGGTTGCGCCCGCGGTGATCTGCCGAAGACGCCCGGCTGGGCGATTCTCACGCCCTTCTTTTTGTGTAGACGGATGGTTCGATGCAAGACGGGTGTCACGGAGTTTCTCCGACGGGGCGGACGGCGCGCCGATCATTCCTGCATACCACGCAGGCCGTTCCCGTCGACGCAGTCGGGAATGAATGACGTCCTGAGTGTACTCGGCTTCGCCCGCGTACTGCTCCCGCACTCGTGCAGCGCGCTGCACTCGTGCGCTCGCAAGCGAATCTCATTTCCCGCTCCAGAGGCTCCGTTTCGACGGGGCCTTTTTCAATTCGGCAACGGTCGCATTCGCGGCGTATTCAATAGGCCGCGCGGCCTGTTGTTTGAGTCGAGCTGCGGGGAGGGCGCTTGTCGGTCGGTGGCCTCAGGAGGTTGCGTGACAATCCGGGCTTTTGGTCAACCTCGGTCAGATCTCTCGTTGCGATGATTGCTGTGACGGTGGCGTAGGGGGAGTTGGGGGGCGCGGCTTCGGCGGTTGAGGCGACCAGCCGCATTGATGAAAGCTCAATCGCTGCGAACCATTCGCAATCACAGCCCACATGGGCTTGATGGTTTCTCCCGCGTTTCCTTCCACCTCGACGACGGGATTCAGACGCGCGCTCCGCTCCGCCGCGCAGGTCACGAACGTCAACGCCGTTGGGACAGGGTACGGCTGCTTTGCAGGTTCAGTTGAATCAGCCGATCGGTCGGCCTGTTTGACGTGCATGCTGGGGCGATGCGCGGTTCGCGACGGGGCATCGTCCCGCCCATGGTGAGGAAAGCGTCCATCATCTCCTCGGTGATCGGGTTCCAGAACTCGTCCACGTACCAGTCGATGCTGGCTTGCGTTGGGTCGTCGGCCATCATGATCTTGATGAAATCCTTGAACTGGAACGCGATGCCAATGCCGGTGCCAACCGCGCGGCCAGCGGGTGCGCCGAGCCCTGACGGCAGCTCCGTTTGCTTGATCATGTCATCAAGGAACTGGACCGTCATATCCACCATCCCCTCCGTATGGTATGCCGCAGCCCTCCCGGCGAGGTTCTCGAAGAGCGGCTCGCCCGCTCGTTTCCACATGAAGTTCCCAAAGCCGACGGCCTCAGTCCTCGCGTCCAGCCCATAGGGGTCTCGGTAGTTTGTCGGACTGTTGTTGGCGTAGGCGTAAGGTGCTGCGGCCGCATTGCCAGCAAGCGGATCGCGCTGCAGGAACTGCCCCGTGTTGGGATCGTAGAAGCGCGCGCGCATGTGATATAGGTCCGACACGCTCTCGTACTCCCTGCCGGCGAAGGTTCGCTCGTTGGGGATCGGGTCCCTTACGTCCACGATCGCGCCATAAGCTTGGTACTGGGTCACGCCCGCGGGAACGCCGTCGGTGTCGAGAAAACCGATCACAGTGCCGAGCGAGTCGGTACCAGCGACGTAGTAATCGTCACCAGCAGCGACCCCAAGCAACATGTCGATGCCATCACGAGCGGCGTACCTCCGCACCGGGTGGGTGCCTACGCCGTTGAACTCGGCAAGGACCTGGTCTCGATCGTATACGTAGCGACGGACCGCCCCATCTCTGTCTTCTTTCGCGGCTAGCCGTCCCATCGGGTCATAGGCGAAGCTCACCCAATCGCCGCCGGGCAGCGTCACCCGGATCAGGCGATTGTCGCTGTCGTAGTCGTAGATCGTGAGAGCCCCGCCGACGTGCGCGGTTCGTGTCCTTCGGTTTCCATTGGCGTCGTATGTGTAGGTGTACTCCGGATCCTCAAGCAACTGATTGGCTATGTCGTAGACGTACTCGGCCTCGTCACCTGCGGTGAGGCGATTGCCGGCACCGTCATAACTGTAACTTTCGTCCTCGTTGGCGCTGTGCTCGTGGATGGCGGAGGTCAATCGACCCGCCGCATCGTACGCGAAGGCGTCGCCGGACTCGCCGTCGCTATGACTCTCCCTGAGGCCGGCAGGGCTGTAGCTCCAGCTCAAGGTCGTGATTTCGACTCCTCCCGCGTCGCGATACGTGATCGCTTCGAGCCGGTCGTCGTCGTCGTACTCGAAACTCGCCGACATCGAGCCTGACGAGGGCGCCCATCGGTCCAAGCGCCCGCCGTCGTCGTAGGTCATGTTGAGCTGGAGTCCGGCCGCGTCACCGGCGGTGATGTACTTGGGCAGCCAGCCGCCCTCGCTGTTGCCGTAGCCCCGGACGAACAGGGTGTAGTCGGGTGCTTCGGGCCCGTACTCTAGCCGGCGTATGAACTCAGAAGACCCCCGAGCCCGGTATTCGTACCACAGCCTCGTCTCGGGGCCCCCGGCCGCAAACTTCGTATCCGAATAGTCCACAAACCCATCGCTGTCGTACGTGTAGCTCAAAGCAGACACGCCGTTGGACATCGAGCTCAAGCGCCCAGTGGTCTCGTCATACGTGTAGTCGTTGGTCTCCCCGCTGCTGAGCTTCCTGCGTAAGAGCGACCCGGCGGCATCGTAGGTGTATTCGACCCAGTCCGCGTTGGGCATGGTGTGGCGTTGCAGTCGACCAACTCGGTCGTAGGCATAGGTGTGCGACCTCTCGAGTGCGTCGCTCATCAGTACGATACGGTACATCTCGTCGTACTCGAACCGAGTCGGTTTTCCGCGGCCATCGCGGATCGAGGTGATCACAGCGACCGGCTCCATTCCGCTGGCGGCGCTGTTCCCCGTCGCTGGGCCATAGGTGATCTGAATCTCGTCCCCGGCACCATTGGTGACGGACTCCAGAAGGTTCATCTCGTTGTACACCATCCCACGTGTTCTGCGGTCGGGATCAGTGACGGCGATGACGTTCCCGTAGTCGTCGCGGCGGAGTGACCAGGAGCTCCCGGTCGGCATGATCACCCCGGACAGGTTGCCGCGTTCATCGTAACGGTATTGCGTGGTGCGTCCCCCGATCTCCATCGTTTGTCGGAGACCCCGCTCGTCGTGGGTGAACTCGTAGAACCGCCCATCCATTGCGGTCGAGGTCCTCAGATTCCCCCTGGTGTCGTACGTGCTCGCCGCCGTTCCCGCAGCCTCGTCTGTCACCGACCGCAGCACGTTGAACTCCGAATCCCAGCCGAAGCTGTAGTTGTCGCGCGTGTCCGGAAAACCATAGGGACCGGTCATGTGGATTGGATTGCCGTTCGAGTCGTACTGGTACGCGATGCCTTCTTCGCTCCCCGGCGCTTGCTGAAGGGTCAGGAGATCGTTGCGGTCACGGTACATCAGCGTCGTGCGTCCCATCGGGTCGATGATCGAGGTGCGTGTCCCATAGGTGTTGACCGTGAACGAGTGGGTTTCGTTTTCGGGATCCGTATAGGTAGAGCTGGCGGGCGGCGACGGATTGGACTCGGTTCCCGGGTCGCCGGGCCGAAGGTGGGCAGACCCCGCTCCGCCGATCGATGAAAACGCACGGGAGTTGCCGTCAGGGTGGTCGACCTGAATCACCGCGCTGGCGTGGTCGTAGTGATAGACGGTCGTGTGCTCGGCGGCATCGGTCTGACTCACCAATCGGTGCGCGTCGTCGTAGGTGAAGTTTCTGGTGCTGCCGTCCGGGTTGGTGATCCGCACCAGGTTGCCGGCGCCATCGACTTGAAAGAGCGTGGCACGGCCTCGCGGATCGGTGATCGAGCTCAGCCGCTGCGCGCCGTCGTACGCGAAAGTCGTGGTCGCTCCAAACGGGTCTACGCGGGTGGACAAGCGCCCCGCGCCGTCGTAGCCGAAGTTGATCGTGTTTCCGTTGCGATCGGTGCTGGTCGCCATTCGACCTTCCGTGTCGAACACGACTCGCGTTCGGTCGTGTCGGGTCCATGCGTAGCCTGTGCCCTCGCGCTCGAGCGTGGTGAAATTCCCACCTGTCGGATCGAACTGAGTGTCAGACGTTCGAGCAAAAACGAACAGATTCCCGTCACCGCCTGAGACGAAGAGCCGATCTCCATCGCTGTAGAGCTCGTAGAGTCCGATGATCCCCCAGCCGGCGCCTAGGCTCGTTGTCGCAGGGTCGTCTCGCCGGAGCACCACGGTCCCTTCGAACGTCGCCTCCAAGGGCTGTAGCTCGTCGGCCATCACCCCTGTGGCCCCGGTGGGGGGCCCCCCAAAGCGGTCCTGGGTCGCGAATTCCACTTGGTATTCGTTCGCCAGACTGAGCCGGTACGTGTACACGCCGTCGGGAAGCTCCCGGCCTATCCCGTCCCTTCCATCCCAGCGGTGCACGAAGTCCATGGGGGCTTCCACCGGCTCGAAGTAACGCTGCACGCGCTGGCCGCCGACTTCGACGACGAAGCGCATCCGTTCCGGCATCATCGTCGAGGTCTGCCTGATGTCGTAGGCTAGTCCGAGGGTCGGGAGCCCGGTGTGGAGATTCGAATTGTACCGAAGCCCGACAGTCCAGGCCTGGGACAACGCCTTGTACGCGGGCAGAACGTGATCCACCGAGAGATGACCGTCGAGGACGTCCACGGAAGAACCGGCCGCGACCGAGCCGCAGGGCTGATCGTTGCGGCGCGATGCATCGGTTTCGTCCTCGGCTTCTCCAGCCTCGCCGCTACCCGCGGGATCCTGCGGTCCGAAATTGACGTCGCGCGCCGAAAAATGCCCGACCTCGAACTCGACCCAGGCCCGGTCCGGGCTCACCACGCCCATCGACTCGTGGGTCCATTCCAGGGTTTCGGGGCTGTAGACCCCGACCGGAATCAGAGTGCCGGGGCCAAAGCCACGTTCGTTGCGCATACGCAGCGTGACGGGTGTGCCGAACTCCTGGCCGTCTGGAGTGAGCTCACAGGCATAGGTGAAGTGCGACGCCTCTGGCAGAAAGTTCGGCAGGTGTTTGCCTCGTTCGAACCAGGTCGCCCTCATCGACACCGTTTCACCGAGCGCACCGGCAGGCACGTCGATCTCGATGCGACCATCCGAGTTCGTGTCCCTTCCCCCTTCGGGCCCGATCACGATTGCCTTCGGGTCGAGAGGCGTGAGAAACATGTCCGATACGCTGACGAGCTCCTTGTCGGCAGCTTCCGTCCAACGCTGGGCGTACGTGTAGCCGTCCAGCGAAGCGGTCACCGCGTACCTGCCAGCGGCCGGTAGCGGCAACATGAAACGCCCCTGGTCGTCGGTCCTCGCGCTCCCTTCCACCTCTGTCGCCGTGACCGTCACGCCTTCCAAGGGCGTTTCGTCGATCGCGCTGAGGACGCGGCCGAAGACCGTGGTGTCGACAACTACCGGTCCATCCGAGCCATCCCCTCCTTCACCACCACAGGTCGTGAGAAACGCCCCTGCAGCGAGAATCAGCGCGAGGGAAAGAACGCTTGGCCTACTAGCTTTGTGTGATGTGGGAGCCATGGCCTCACCAGCGAGCAACAGCCGTACCAACGGTGACTTCCAAGGGCTTTTTAGCGCTGCCGGGGAGGAAGCGGCGCAGTCCTTGCGCGAACCGTTCGCAGTGGCGCTGTTGATGCGCCCTGCAAACCGCTGATGGACTCGCTCTCATCGGGGG
>JBATLA010000307.1:0-5868 GCA_049669945.1 Polyangiales bacterium
ATGCGACCGGGATGGAGCTCCTCGATCGCGGCGTTGTTCTTCGACGGGCGTTCCGAGGGGGGCGGCGCTGCTGGGAGCAAGCCGTCCAAACCACGCCCCAAGCGCCGGCGGGCCACTAGGCCGCTACCTCCAGATCATCGAGCAGCTCGCGCGCCAGGTTCAAATAAGTGTATGAACCGCGCGACGAAGCATCATAAAGAATCACCGGTTTTCCGTGGGAAGGCGCCTCCGCCAGCCGCACGTTGCGCGGGATGATCGTCTCGTAGACGTGGAAGTGGCGGCGCACCTCGTCAGCGACCTCGTTGGCGAGATTGTTGCGGGAGTCGAACATCGTCAGCAGCACACCGTGGATCTCGAGGTGCTCGTTGACCGATGCGCGCACCCGCTCGATGGTCCCCACCAACTGCGACAAGCCTTCGAGCGCGTAATACTCGCATTGAAGCGGAACGATCACCAGGTCGGCCGCCGTGAGTGCGTTGATCGTCAACATGCCGAGGGAGGGCGGACAATCGACGACGATGAAGTCGTAGTCGTCGCGCACCGCGTCGAGCGCATCACGCAAGCGGGTCGCGCTGTCGTCGGCTTGCAGCAGGTCGCGTTCAGCGCCGACCAGATCCTGTGTCGCCGCGATGACGTGCATGTATGGCATCTCGGTCTCGTAGATGACATCGGCCGCCTCGACTTCGCCGAGCAACAGCTCGTACGAGCCCTCGATTTCTTCGTCGCCCGGGCTCACGCCGACGCCCGTCGACGCATTGCCTTGCGGGTCGAGGTCGACCAGCAGCACGCGCTGCTCGGCCACCGCGAGACTGGCCCCCAAGTTGACGGCCGTCGTCGTCTTCCCCACACCGCCCTTTTGGTTGGCGATCGCCACCACCCGACTCATGGACTGCGTCTACCAGCGCAGGTGCGCGGTTTCAATCTCGTCTGTTTATTTGCCATCTCGATCCGCCTGGGTAGGGTGTGCTGCAGTGTAGGACAAAGTAGGCACCCGACACACCCCCTGGTGGTTGGCGAGCGGGCAAAAGGGAGGGGACATGCGTCCTAGAGGACCGAAGAGCTACAACACACTCGCCGAATTCGAACGCGAGGAGCTGCGTCGCCACCACAAGGCCGGATGGTCGCTCGACGATCTCTATTCCGAGGCCGCCTTCGATCCCGGCGAGGACGATTCGCTAAAGAACGACGAGGAGCCCAAAGAGCTCGACTTCGACTTCTAGCTCAGTCGAGCGGGCCGCCACCGGGCTGCAGGAAGTGCACCTCGTGGCCTTCGTTCGAGTCGTGAACCGTCGGACCGATGTAGCCCTCGGCCATCGACCAGAGCAGGCCGAACGCCACCCCAAGGGTCACGAAGCTCAGCAGGATGAGCTTGGGACCGCTCCAGAAGCTGTCTTCCCTCTCGATGCGGGCAGCCGCACGGTCGCTCATCGGGACGTTGTTGTACGTGTCTGACATCGAAAAAAGCCCTCTAGAACCTCTCGGGCCCGCTATGTAGTGCCATCGTGCTGGCGGGTCAAACCCGCGGATCCGCCGCTCGCTCGACAATTTGCCGGCTCGTCTTACAGAGGCTACCCAAGGCCTGAGGTTGCCGTCTTGTCCGCTATTGAGCTCATGACCCCGCGCATGCTTGAAGACATGCGCCGTTCCTGCCAACTGGCCGCGGACTGCCTTGTTGCGGTCGGCGAGATGATCCGGCCTGGAATCGCCACGGACGAGATCGACCGATTCGTCCACGAGTACATCGTCTCGCACGACGCACACCCATCCCCGCTCCAGTACGGCGGGGGCGGTGGGCGCCCGCCTTTTCCGAAGAGCGTCTGCACCAGCGTCAACGACTGCGTCTGTCACGGCATCCCCGGCCCGTACGTGCTTCAGGATGGCGACATCGTGAACGTGGACGTGACGACCTACCTACCGAGGGAGCACGGCTACCACGGCGACACCAGCGTGACTTTCTACATCGGCGAGCCGACTGAGAGGGCGATCCACGTCGTTGAAACCGCGCGCCGCTGCCTCGAGCTCGGTTTGGCCGAGGTGAAGCACGGCAAGCGAATCGGTGACATCGGCGCCGCGATCCAGGAGTACGCCGAAGGGCGAGGGTGCTCGGTCGTCCGCGACTACGTGGGCCACGGCGTCGGCCGGGAGTTCCACATGCCGCCCCAGATTCCGCACTTTGGCCGTCGCGGCAAAGACAAGCGGATGAAGGCCGGCATGGTCTTCACCATCGAGCCGATGATCAACCTCGGTGGCTACCAAACCGAGGTGATGGACGACGACTGGACGGTGCTCACGATGGACCGTTCGCTCTCGGCACAGTTCGAGCACAGCGTATTGGTAACCCGCGAAGGTTGTGAAGTGCTCACGGCGCGCAAGAACGTCGTGCAACACAGCGAAGACAAGCCGTGGTCGGAGGTCGGACCGCTGTCATCGCCGGCCGCGTGGAGCGCACGCCAAGAAAAAACGGGCTGACGACCCAGTCGCCAGCCCGCTGTTCCTGCAGTCCTCAGCCCGCTACGGGCAAGTTGCTTCGACCACTGTGAACACCTTGGCCTGCGACGGGTACATGGTGCCAGGGAACTCGATTGGGCAGTCGCCGCCGCCCGCAGCCGACGCTGAAGGCATCACGTCCAACGTGATGTCGACGTTAGCGAAGATCACGATCGGGTCGGCTCCCGCGGCCAACTCGGTTCCGAGCTCCGGGTTCCCGTCCGCGTCGAACACGAAGGCGAAACCGTAGTTGCTCCCGAGATCAGCCGACTCGCCGCCGATGGCCGTGTCCACGTCGAATTCGATGGTCACGATGCCCTTCGCCGGATCGATTGCCTGCATCAACTCGGCGCTTACCGCCGCGACCAACGCGTCCGGGACCACCTCGGGCTCAGCCGTGTTTGCGCCTGCCGCGGGCACATCGGCCGTCTCGAGCTCACCCCAAGCGTCAGGCGCGGTGGTCAAGAACATGGCCCTCCCCACGGGGGCCTCGAGTGAGAAAGTACCGTCTGCCCCGCTGGTGGTCGAAGCGCCACCAACAACCGAAACGGTCGCACCTGCGAGCACTGTCGGCTCGCCTTCCAGCGCCGCGCTATACGTAATCCCGCTCACGGTCACGGTGCCGTTGCTGCCACCTGTGCCCGCAGAGCCACCTGTGCCCGCTGAACCGCCCGTGCCGGCGCTGCCGCCCGTGCCGTTCGTATCCGAATCTCCACAGCCGACGACGCCTGCCGTCAAACCAATGCTCAATATCAACCACGCGAATCTGCGCATATGCCCCCCTTGGCGAGCGGACAGCATAGCTACGCGAGACGAAGCGAACCAAATTGCTGGGCGCACGGTCATGGTCGGGGGGTCACGGCGACACGAACAGGTCGCCATCGACAAGACGCACGGTCAACGGCAATAGAGCCGTTCCCTCGCACGGCCCTTCGACACAGTAGCCGTCGTGCACCCGGTAAGTCGCGCCATGGGTCCCGCAGATCAGATGCATGCCGTCCTCGCTTAGAAGCTCCCCGGTGCCGCCGTCGAGCGGGACGGGTAGATGCTGGCACAGGTTTCGATAGGCCACGATGGTGCCACTCTCGTCACGGAGGAGCAGCGCTTGGATTGGGCGCCCGTCGGCGTCATGGCCGAGCTGGGCGGTTCGGACCACGCCGACAAGCAGCTCGTTCTCTCGACAGACCCAGGCCTCCACGCGATCAGTCCTTCCCAGGTTGTGTGTAGGCGGCGCGGGCAGGCACGGAAACCAAATCGCGCTCAGGGAGCCACACCCCGGAGAGCCAACCCCCGTAGACGCAGCCCGTGTCGAGGCCGATCGCATGCTCCCGAGTCTGCAGGCCGCGCACCGCGTCGTGCCCAAAGACGACCAGCCGGGGTCCGGGCCAGAGCTCGGCCCAGGGAGTCCCTTCCTCGTAGCTCCTGGAGGCGCTGCCGTCGGCGAGGATGCTGCGCATGTTCATCAAGTTGTATGGGTCCTGGTCCTCCAGGGGGAGGTCCGTCTCCAGTCCTGCGTGCACGACCAGCGCATCGTGCTCTTCGAGCTCGAGCCACAAGGGGAGCGCCCCGAGCCACGCCCACTCGTCCTCTCCAAGCGCGTCTGCCACCCGTTGGTGGGCAGGCTTGAGCTTCGGCAGCTCCTCGCCCGCACGGCTGGCGTCCCACCATCGAAGGCAGTGCTGGTCGTGGTTGCCGCGCACCGCCCGTCCGCCAAGCTCCTCAAAGAGCCGAACAACCCCAAGTGAATCCGGCCCCTTGGCGACCAAATCTCCGACCGACACGAGCCGGTCTCCAGTTTCCCAGCCCGATTCTTCGAGCAGGTCCTCGAGCTCTTCGCGGCAGCCATGGATGTCGCCGACGATGAGGGTGCGGGCGGTCATGTCAGGATCTTGGGGACGGCCTCGGGAGAAACCAAGTTCGTGGCAGCCGAAGTCCGTTGACACGCGCCGCAAAACGGCAATACAGGCCTCTCCATGATCCAAGAAGGCCGCAAGGCTCCCGCGTTCAATCTCCCCTCGTCCACTGGCGACAAGCTGGCGCTCAAAGACCTCGCTGGCAAGTACGTCGTGATCTACTTCTACCCGCGGGACAACACCCCCGGATGCACCACCGAAGCCAACGACTTCAACAAGGCACTGAGGAAGATCAAGGCCCGAGACGCCGTCGTCGTGGGCGTCAGCAAAGACTCGATCGAGTCGCATTGTAAGTTCGCTGACAAATACGAGCTCAAGTTCCCACTCCTGAGCGACCCCGACGGAAAGATGCTCGAGAAGTACGACGCCTGGGGCGAGAAGAACATGTACGGCAAGAAGTCCATGGGCATCATCCGCTCTACCGTGCTGATCGGGCCCGACGGCAAAGTCATCAAGCACTGGCCCAAGGTAAAGGTGAACGGCCACGTCGACGCCGTGATCGAAGCCCTCAACGAAGCCCGAAGCGATTGACACTGGGGATGACCCCGGCGCATGGTTCCCCTGCGATGAGTGAGCCCAGCCCCATGCCGGTGCCAGATGGCCCGGAGGCACTGGACCCCAACTTCCGGATCGAGCTGCCCAACTTCGAGGGGCCGCTAGACCTGCTCTTGCATCTGATCCGCAAGCACGAGCTCGACATCCTCGACCTGCCGATCGCGTTCATCACCGATAAATACCTGGAATACCTCGAGTTACTCCATGGGATGAACCTCGACATCGCCTCGGAATACCTGGTGATGGCGGCGACCCTAGCCCACATCAAGAGCAAGATGCTCCTGCCGCGGCCCCCCGAAGATCAAGACGAAGAGGAGCTCGATCAACTCGACCCGCGCGCCGAGCTGATCCGCCGCTTGCTGGAATACCAAAAGTACAAAACCGTCGCTGCCGATCTGGGTGAGCGGGCGATCGCGGGGCGAGACGTGTTTTCTAGCGGAGCGCCGCCGCCGTCCGCGGATGGACCCGCGCCACTCAGAGAGGTGAGCGTATTCAAGCTCCTCGACGCGCTCAAGAAGATCGCGAAACGCGTCAACGCGGACATCGCGCTCGAGGTCGACGCCGAGCGCATGACGATCCAGGAGCGCATCGGCAACCTCGTGGACACGCTCCGCGAGCGGCGACGCTGCCGGTTCGACGAGCTCTTCGAAGGCGTGAGCACCTCTTACGAGCTCGTGGTCACGGTCCTCGCGCTGCTCGAAATGGCGAAGATGCGGCTCGCAAGCATCTACCAGACCGACCACGAAGAACCGATCTACCTCGAGTACAGTCTACTCGACGCAACGGGCGAGCCGATGGTTCCGGCAGACGTCCAACAGCCCACAGCCGACGTGTTTGACTCGGCGATCAACCTCGACGACCCAGCGCCCGCCGCAGACGAACGACGAGAGTCCGTCGTCGTGCCGGCCGGCAC
>JBATLA010000308.1:0-1931 GCA_049669945.1 Polyangiales bacterium
CTTCTCGCAGCAATGGAACGACTCGACGACGCGGTAGAAGCCCTCGGGGGGGAGCGGCTGGAGGAAACGCACCAGTCCTGGATCCTCGAGCGTCTGACCCTTCTCTTCGAATTGGGCCCGGTTGTACTTCCATTCCTTGGGTAGGTAGAGGCCTGGCCCGGGATCCCCATGGTTGTGGAAGTAGACGAGTCGCCCTCCTTCGACGGAGCCGATGGTGCCGCTCGTTCGGTACATGCCGCATGGAGGAAGGTGCATGTCAGAGGCCTAGATCAGACGCGGCGTTCGGGCAACGACCGGTGCTACCAGTCCTTGTACGGGTGCCCCACCAGGTTCGAGTTGAAGTAGCGCGGGTCGTCGGTCACCTCGTCGCCCAGCCAAACGGGCCGCTCGAAGGCCTCGTCCTCGGCGCTGAGCTCGACCTCTGCGACCACCAGTCCGGCATTGTCTCCCTCGAACACATCGACTTCCCAGCTGTGATCACCCACGACGAGAGTGTGGCGGACCTTTTCGATCAGCGGTCGCTTGCAGAGGGTGTCCAGTAGGCGCGATGCGTCGTCTCGCGGGATCTCGTACTCGTACTCGTCCCGCCGTGCCCCCACGCTGATGCCTTTGATCGTCAACCAAGCACGGTCACCGGCCACGCGAACTCTTACAGTTCGCTCGGGTTCGGTGGAAAGAAAACCCTGGCGGTACGCACAGCGCGTCGCGTCCACCCTCCACGCGTCACCGCGCACGAGGAACTTCCTCTCAATTTCGTGGCCCATGTCGCCTCACTGTGCGCCCGCGAGGTCGATCGCGCCGCGGCACGCTTTGCCTGTGGCCTCTCTCTCGCCGACGTGCATCGCCAGACTGCAGCCGAAGTGCTGGACGGCGTAGTTGTCCGGGTACTCATTCAGCGGCGACAGCTCGATTGACACGGCGAGCGAAGGCGTGCGCACGCGAGCTTGCATGCGCACGTTTGTATCATTGAAGCTGCGATCGCGAAGCCGAAAAATGAAAGCTTGAATCGGCGGTCCGACCGGGCTACCTCGCGGAGCCTTGCGACTCAATCCACAGCAGCGCGCGGCGGTCGAGCATGGGGAGGGGCCACTGTTGGTGCTCGCGGGTGCCGGCTCGGGCAAGACCCGCGTCATCACCGAGAGAATCGGCCGCCTGCTTCGCGGCGGTTTACACCCCGGTGCGATACTTGCGGTGACCTTCACCAACAAGGCCGCCAACGAGATGCGTGAGCGGCTCGGGGCCACTGTCGGGGCACAGGCCGCGAGCCAGCTTTGGCTCTCGACCTTTCACAGCTTTGGCGTGCGGTTCGTCCGCGAGGAGGCGAAGGCGCTAGGGCTCGGCTCGCGCTTCACGATCTTCGATCAGGGCGACAGCCTGGGCGTGGTTCGGGAGCTGCTCAAGACCGAATCGACCGCCGACCGCCGACTCGACGCGCAGGCGGTCTTGTCACGAATCTCCCTTTGGAAGAACGCGATGCTGAGTCCGGGGGAGGTTCGCGCCAAGGACGACGACTACGATCAGGCCGCGCGGAGCATCTATGAGGCGTACGAGTCCGCGCTCACGAGCATGCATGCGGTCGACTTCGACGACCTCGTGACCAAGCCCGTGGCGTTGCTGCGCGCGAGGCCTGGCATTCGCCACAAGTGGCGCACGCGCTTTGAGCACATCCTCGTCGACGAGTTTCAGGACACGAACGTTGCCCAGCTCGATCTCGTGCGGCTGCTCTCGAATGAACGGGGCAACGTCTGTGTAGTCGGCGACGACGATCAATCGATTTACGGATGGCGCGGCGCATGTGTCGACAACATCCTCGACTTCGAACGTCATTTTCCGGGCGCGGTGGTCACCAAGCTGGAAGAGAACTATCGCTCCCGCCCGTCCATTTTGAACGTGGCCAACGCGGCGATCGAGAAGTCCGCCAAGCGTCCCTA
>JBATLA010000309.1:0-6541 GCA_049669945.1 Polyangiales bacterium
GAGCAACGAACGATGATTCAGCTTCTACGGCCGCGTGCCTTCGTGCCCGTCCACGGAACGCACCACCATCAGCGGCGGCACCTGGAGCTCGCCAAGGAAGAGGCGATCGAGGAGACGCAGCTCGTCGAGAACGGAAGCGTGCTCGAAGTGACTCGCGAGACGCTCCGCATCGTCGACCGTGTTCGCGTCGGCCGCGTATACATCGATGGCATGAAGCCGTTGAGCGCCGACCTCATGGAGGAGCGCCGCACAATGGGCGCTGGTGGCCTCGTTACGGTGCTGCTCTCACTTCGGGGCGGGCGCCTGAAAGAGCCGCCGCGCGTCGTGTCGCACGGCGTCTTCGAGGCCGCGGACCGCAGCCGATTCGAGCAAAAGGTCGGCGAGCAAGTACGCAACCAGCTCAAGGGCCTCCGTTTTTCCGAGCCCGGGGACGCAGAGCACGCGGCAATTGAGGCCGCTCGACGGTTCTTGATGCACAATCATCGCCGGCGACCGTTGATCACCGCGGACGCGAACGGGGAATGATGAATCGTTGGGTCGCCTGGTCGATGGCCGTGTTGCTGCTGAGCGGCTGCCATCGAAACGCCAAGCCGGATCCGACCCCACCGTCGGTTCAGCCGAGCTCCGAGGAGAGCACCCCCTCACCAACCCCCGAGTCGAAGAGCCCTGTCGGCCGAGCACGACCGGCCACCCCGAGAGAGCGAAAAGCGGTCGACGACCTCATCCGCGCCGCCGAGTCCGTTCGCCAGTTGAAGCTACAGCGTGCCGTCTCGATCGAAATCGAAGACGGCGAAGCCATTGCCGACAGTCTCCGCGCGCAGATCGACGATGACGAGATCGAGCGCGCTCGTATCGTGTACGGCGCGCTTGGCTTGTTGGACGAAGACGAGGACCTGCAGAGCCTGTTCGCCGCCGTGCTCGGCGAGCAGGTCATCGGCTACTACGATCCCGAGACGGGCCGCCTCGTCATTCGCGAAGACGTGATGACCGGATTGACGGGGGCGCTTGGCTCCGAGCAGATGCAAGAGGCTCGGTTGGTTCTCGTGCACGAGCTCGTCCACGCGCTTCAAGACCAACGCCTCGAGCTCGGCGAGTCGTATCAGAAGGAGCGAACGGCAGACGCGGACAACGCATTTCGCGCGGTCGTCGAAGGCGACGCCACATTGGCCATGCTGGCGCAGGCCCTCCGCCAGCAAGGGATTCCGTTGTCGGCAGCGACGGCGGGGATCCAACAGATGGCAAGCTACCTCGACCTCAACGCGCTGGTAAGTGGAGAGAAGCTCGATGGCGCGCCCGCGATCCTGAGGGTCACGTTGGTGGCGCCCTACCTCCGAGGCCTCCAGTTCATCGCCGCCGTGCAAGACCGCGGCGGATGGCCCGCGGTGAACAACGCCCATCGCCGACCGCCAGTCAGCAGCGAGCAGGTCCTACATCCCGACAAATACTTCGTCCGCGAGCCCGCGGAGGAGGTCAGAGTCGCAGACAACCCGGAGGTGATCGCGGCCGGGTTCGTGCGGATGGAGGACGACACCCTCGGCGAGCTCGAGATCAGCGTCTATCTCGGCCAAGGGCGGCCGTCAGGCACCGCGGACGAGGCTGCCGCTGGATGGGCAGGAGACCAAGTCGTGATCTACGGCCGCGAGGAGGACAGCGCTGTGGTCTGGTGGACGACGTGGGACACGGCCGATGACGCCGAGGAGGCTCTTGTGGCCGCACGCTCGGTTTCGCCAAGCGCGTCGACGGCGAGGGTCGAACGAAAGGGCCGTGCGGTCCTCATCATTCGCGGCCTTCCCCCGAAGCTTCACCGGGGCGTGCGCAACGACTTCTCGCGCTTTGCTCGCGCCATCAGGGACCAGCCCGCACCGCCAGAGATCCGGACAAATCTCGTCTATTAAGAGGTTGTCCGGCCTCGCACCGCACGCTACGAAGCCGCCATGGGACGCGCCTCCTGGGACGAATACTTCATGGACATCGCCGTGGTCGTGGCTCGACGCTCGACCTGCCCACGCAAACACGTCGGCGCCGTCATCGTGCGCGACAAGACGATCCTCTCGACGGGTTACAACGGCTCCGTCCGCGGCCTCCCGCACTGCGATGATGCCGGTCACATGATGGTCGATGGCCACTGCGTGCGAACCATCCATGCGGAGGTCAACGCCGTGGTCCAAGCCGCGAAGAACGGCACCCGTATCGATGGCGCCACGATTTACGTGACGGCGTCCCCATGTTGGAACTGTTTCAAGACCATCTGCAACGTCGGGATCCAGCGAATCGTCTTCGAGGAGTTCTACCGGGACGAGCGAATCTTCGAGGTTTCGCAGACTTTGGGCATCGAGCTGGTCGAGCTTCACCGCGAGCTCGACCGCGCCGAGGCCGCACCTTGACGGCCTCCGGGCCCGGCAGTACGAACGGCGCCAGGCCACGGGCCGAAAAACACGATGGAATCTGAAATTCGCGAGATCAGTCCCGTCCTCGTGGAGGTCACGGTCGAAGTACCGTGGGACCGCATCCAGAAGGACCTGAACGATACCTATAAAGAGCTCGGCAAGACCGCCCGCGTGCGTGGCTTCCGTCCCGGCAAAGTGCCGCGTGACGTCATGAGGCAGATGTACGGTCAGCAGGTCGCGGCCCAGGTCACCGGCGCGCTCGTCGAGCAGGGCCTGATGGAAGCCGTGCAGAAGCACGAGCTCCACATCGTCGCCCAGCCCGAGATGGAGGAGGCGCCCGAGCTCGAGAAAGGCAAACCCCTCACCTTCAAGGCGAAGGTCGAGGTACGGCCGAAGATCGACGAGGTGGCCATCGATGCGCTCGAAGCCTGGCAGACACCGATCGACATCCCGGATGCCGACGTCGACGCCGAAGTCGAGGGGATGCGACATCAACACGCCGAGATCCAAGTGCCTGACCCTATGCGCCCCGCACAGGAAGGCGACCTGATCACAATCGACTACAGCGTGACGGTCGACGGCGAGCCGAAGGAAGACCTCGGCGCCGAAGGGCGCCAAGTCGAGATCAACGACGAGCACTTGCTGCCGGCTCTCAAGGAAGGCCTGCTCGGCATGCAGCCCGGTGATGAGAAGACGGTCGACCTCGAGTTCGAAGAGGACCACCCAAATGAGGACCTCCAAGGGAAGACGGCGGTCTTCGCCATCACCGCAAAAGACCTCCACGAGAAGCTCTTGCCCGAGCTCGATGACGAGTTTGCCAAGGACTGCGGTGACTACGAGACCTTGCTGGAGCTTCGCTTGAAGATTCGCGAGGGCCTCGAGGACTCGGCCAAGCAACGCGCGGATGCCCAGCTCAAAGACCAGCTCATCGACAGCCTGATCGAGCACAACGACATCCCTGTGCCGCCCTCCATGGTGCAACAGCAGCAGCAAATGATGATGTACGAGATGGCGCAATTCATGCAGATGGCGGGCCAACAAGGGGCTCCCGGCGCGGACTTCTTCTCAGGCATCGAGGACCGGGCCAAGCGTCGGGTCCAGGCGGGCATCTTGCTTGGGTCGCTGGCTCGGCAGGAGGACATCGAAGTCACCGACGCCGACCTCGACGAGAAGTTCCAAGAAATTGCCGACCGAACCGGAAAGCACATCGCCAAGGTGCGCGCCGACCACCCAGAGGCCAAGCGCGACAACCTTCAAGCGCAGCTTCTCGAGGAGAAGGTCATGGCGTTGCTCACCGAGCGTGCCAAAATCAATGAGGGTGAGCGGCCTGAGCCCGAACCCAAGCCCGAAGAGGACGCACCGGCCGAGGACGAGGGGGAAGAGTCATGAGCGACAGAACCACCGCGCAGATGTACATGCCCTGGGTCGTCGAGACGACACACCGAGGCGAGCGTCAGTGGGACATCTTCAGCCGGCTGCTCAAGGACCGCATCATCTTCCTCGGGACCGAAGTCACCGACGACATCGCCAACGGGATTATCGCTCAGATGCTCTTTTTGGAGAGCGACGACCCGGACAAAGAGATCACGCTCTACATCAACAGCCCAGGCGGCGCGATTACAGCAGGGCTCGCGATTTACGACACGATGCAGTACGTCCGATCACCGGTGTCGACCGTGTGTCTCGGGCAGGCAGCCTCGATGGCGGCCTGGATTTTGGCGTCTGGCACGACAGGACTGCGCAAGTGCCTGCCCAATAGCCGCATCATGATCCACCAGCCGCTCGGCGGAATTCGCGGCCAGGCGACAGACATCGAGATCCACGCCAAAGAGATCCTGAAACTTCGTGAACAAATGAACACGATCCTGGCCAGGCATACAGGCCAGACGAGCGAGCGTATTAAGGAAGACACCGAGCGCGATCGCTATCTCTCCGCCGAAGAGGCGAAGGAGTACGGGCTGATCGACGTCGTCATCAAGCCAAAACAAGACGTCTGACGCGCGCTAAAACACAGGAAATGCGAGCCGCCCAGCTCTTGCCGTAAATGAGGCTGGACGCTAGACTCACACGAGCAGGTATATGGTGGATCGCAGGCGAGACGACGGGCACGGCAATCTTCAATGTTCTTTCTGTGGGAAGTCCCAGAAAGAGGTCAAAAAGCTCATCGCGGGCCCGACGGTCTACATTTGCGACGAGTGCATCGGTCTTTGCAACGACATCATCGCCGAAGAGGTCGAGCGCGAGGAATCGCTCACGACCACGACGCCGCTTCCGAAGCCCGCCGAGATCAAAGAGATCCTCGACGAGTACGTCATCGGGCAGGAGCGCGCGAAGAAGGTCCTCTCGGTCGCGGTGCACAACCACTACAAGCGCATCGACTCGAAGCTGACGACTAACGATGTCGAGCTCCAGAAGTCGAACATCCTTCTGCTCGGCCCAACCGGGTCCGGCAAGACCCTGCTCGCGCAGACGCTGGCCCGGATTCTCAACGTGCCGTTCGCGATTGCAGACGCCACGACGCTAACCGAAGCCGGCTACGTCGGCGAGGATGTCGAGAACATCATCGTCCAGCTCCTGCAGAACGCCGACCACGACGTCGAGCGCGCACAGCGCGGCATCGTGTACATCGACGAGATCGACAAGGTCGCACGCAAGGGCGACAACCCGTCCATCACGCGCGACGTGAGCGGCGAAGGCGTCCAGCAAGCACTTCTCAAGATCATCGAGGGCACCGTCGCGAACGTGCCCCCCAAGGGCGGGCGCAAGCACCCCCAGCAAGACTTCCTGCAAATCGACACGGGCAACATCCTGTTCATTTGCGGTGGCGCGTTCGTCGGCCTCGACGAGGTGATCGAGCGTCGCATCGGCGAGCGGACCCTCGGTTTCGGCGCGGACATCCCGTCCCGCAAAGACAAGAAGATCGGCGAGCTCCTCGAGCGCATCGAGCCCGAGGATTTGCTCCGTGCCGGCCTGATTCCCGAGTTCATCGGCCGTTTGCCGGTCATCGCGACCTTGCACGAGCTGAATGAAGAGGCGCTCGTCGATATCCTGACCAAGCCGAAGAACGCTCTGGTCAAGCAGTATCAAAAGCTTTTCGAGATGGATGGCGTGAAGCTGAAGTTTGCCCAGGGCGCGCTGCATGCGGTCGCACGCGAGGCGCTCAAGCGAAACGCTGGCGCTCGCGGCCTCCGGGCCATCATGGAGAAGTCGATGCTCGACATCATGTACGACGTCCCGTCCCAAGCAGACATCCGGGAGGTCGCCGTGAGCGAAGAGGTCATCGCATCGGGCGAGAAGCCGCTCATCGTCTACGAAAAGGAAGAGGCGGAGCTCGCCTAGTGCGGCATGTGCCGCCCATTCCCGCTCCCCTCGGGCTACGAGTAGACTGATGTTCTTTCACCGAAACGACAACGACGAACAGAACCCAGGCGCTGGCACGCCGAGTGGTGAAGCCTTTCCATTGCTTCCCCTTCGCGACATCATCGTGTTCCCGCACATGGTCGTGCCGCTCTTCGTAGGGCGCGAGAAATCGATCAACGCGCTCGAAGAGGCGATGGGTCAGGACAAAGAAATCCTGCTCGCCGCCCAGAAGAAAGCCAAGACCAACGATCCGACCGCGGAGGACATCTTCGAGGTCGGCACCGTCGGGACGATCATTCAGTTGCTCCGTCTGCCGGATGGCACGGTGAAGGTGCTCGTCGAAGGCAAGCGTCGCGCCCGCATCACGGAGTTCCTCCCGCACGACGACTTCTTCCTGTGCGCCGTCGAGCCGGTCGAAGAGGTGTTCGCCGAGAACGTCGAGATCGAAGCGATGATTCGATCGGTCCAGTCCGCGTTCGACGTCTACGCGAAGCTCAACAAGCGCATCGCGCCCGAAATGCTGATGACCGTCCAGACCATCGACGATCCGTCGAAGCTGGCCGACACCGTGGTGGTTCACCTGACGAGCATCAAGCTCTCAGACCGCCAAGAAATCCTCGAGACCGTCGATCCGGCGAAGCGCTTGGAGCGTTTGTTCCAACTGATGAACGCCGAGATCGAGATCATGCAGGTCGAGAAAAAGATCCGCTCCCGCGTCAAGAAGCAAATGGAGAAGACGCAGAAGGAGTACTACCTGAATGAGCAAATGCAGGCCATTCAGAAGGAGCTCGGCG
>JBATLA010000310.1:0-4536 GCA_049669945.1 Polyangiales bacterium
CTGTGATGCGGAAGCTGTTCGGATCGAAGATCGCCTCGGCGCGGTGCGGGAGGCTCGACGTCGTCGGCTCATTTGCTGCTTCTCTTCCAGCCAGCCCCCGCCGGAGGCGGTGACCTGCCTCCAGGTGCGCACCGAGCATTTGCCAACGCTGCGCTTCCTGAGGCGACAACGAGGTCACCTCAGGGAGCGGCGCGACCACCGCCGCTCCGACGCCGCGGCCATCGACCGCAGTGATGAAGAGCAGGTCCTTGCAGTAGTCGACATGGGACGTGTAGTGGGCGAGCTGGCTGGGGTCGTCTCCGCAGGTGCCCGATGCAGTGCCCGCCCCGCCCGGGCGGACCTGCTGCCGGAGCACTTCGGGGGGTGTGGTTTCGAGCGCCCGGAGGTGCCGTTCGGCGAAGTCCTTCGGACCCGAGCCGATGTGGATGCCTCGCAACTCGACCGGGCCGCCGCCCGGAGGGAGGTCGTAGTCCATGCACGCGACGCCGAGCCCCTGATCGAGTACCGGGAGGCCGCGCGCCAAGACGGTGGGCAACCAGGCCTCGTCGCCGAGCTCGAGGTCATAGGCGGCCTCCGTGAAATCAATGATTGCCGAGCCAACGCGATCCAATGTGGCGCCTCTCCGTCGGCCGTCACCATTGATGCTTGACGCACAGCAGCCCACAGGAAGCCAGATGATCGGACGTTCCCACCAAGAGGTCCATACGTAATTGTTCAGGGCACGGCTGGTTGTGAGAACGTAAAAGTTCAATACAAACGCTGTTCGCACAGCTAGGCAGCGGGAGGTCTGGCCGACTGAACCCATCGCATCTTCTCCACGAGCTGTGCCTGCGTCTTCACCCCAAGCTTTCGCATCGAGGTCTGGAGCAGACGAGAGACATAGGAAGCAGAGAGCCCGAGCCGGTATCCGATGATCTTGCTCGTCTCCCCGAGCGCGGCGTAGGTTGCGACTTGGGCTTCGCGTTCGGTGAGGCCGCGTGGGTCCTTGATGCGCGGGGCGTTCTGCTTGGCCAGGACGAAGCGCCTGCCGTCACTGTCGAACCAGTCGACCAGTGTCCATTTCCCTAGAACGAGTCCTTTCCACAGGCGAAGGGCCTCGTTGGGGTCTTTCCTCCGTAACGGGCCACGCGCCTTATCGAGCATACGTGCCGCTTCGCGCATGGCATTGGCCGCCCCTCTGTGCTGCGCTTCGCCTGTCGCGTGGGCGACCATGAAGCGGGTCGGGTCGATCAGGGCTTCGCCAGCGAGTGGGATGTCGGTCAATGGCACGCCGGTAGCATCGCCCTCCTGGCCCAAGCCGCGTCTCAGGCGATGACCGGTCGCCAGGTGGACGTGCAGCATCTGCCAGTACTCTCGCTGGCGCCGATCGAGTGACAATGCGCTCTTCGAGGGAATGCCGATGTGAACGCCGTGGCCGTCCGGGTCCACCGCAGTCATCGACAGGATGTCTTGGCAGCCAACCCGGCGCTTGATGGCCTCGTAAGAGTCCCCCCAGAGATCGGGAAGGTCCGACAAGAGATGCATCTTGCCCTGCACCGCCCGGCTCGCTTTGACCACTGGCTCAGGTCCGGCTTCCATGGTGGCCTCGATGATGCGCGTTGGCAGCTCTTCGGCGCCCCGGCTCGCCTCGATTTGAGTCAGGAGCGGAACCCCTCCGACGGAACGTCCCGCCGCGATGGTGCCAAAGCAACCCATGCCCATATCGAAGAGCGGCTCGCCGGCTGCAATCAGGTTGGGAAGCCACTCGGCCGCGCCGATTTCAAGATCGTACGCTGCCTCCACCACGTCGATGGCCGCTTCTAGGTTCCGTTCCATCCCGGGAAACACTATCCACCCAGACTCGCGTTGCGCAAGGTCTGATGTTGCTAAGGCGCAGGCACCGCGAGAACAGGACCGCAGCTCGTCTCGTTCATGTAGATGCCGTCCCGATCCTGACCCTTGGCTGTGTTGGCCCCGGAGGTTGCGCCGATGATCAGGTCTGCGTCGGTGTACGCCAGGAACACGCACATCTCTTGGCCGCCGAGCCCGTACTGCAGACGCCGGTCCGTGTTGTTGAGGTAGCCGCATTCGACCCGAAGGCGCGCTGCTCCCTGCGAGCTCATCGGCGGATCGATCGTCGTACCCAAGGGCTCGCCGACCGAGTTCTGGAGCTCGAAGACGGTACGCTCGCTGTCGTCGTCGTCGACGAAGCTCAGCCGGAAGTAGTTCCCCCACTCGTGGTAGTGGGCCAGCACGTAGTAGATGTTGTACTCGGCCGGGGCTCCGAGGACGCTTTCAAACTGCTCGCCGAGGTTGCAGGTCATTTCAAACCGCGATTCCGCCTGGGGCTCGATGTCGAGCGCGGTATTGGTAAAGCTGATCGGGCGCAGCCGGATTTTCACGTCTTCCTCGGGCACCGTTTCGATGTCGAAACTCAGCGCGCTGTCGAGCGGGCCTGCCGAGATGTTCACGAGGTGCACGCCGCCCACAATCTTGTGGTGCGGTGGGATTTCCAGCACGGCGCCTTCTTGAAAGGCCTGGATCTCCGTGAGCGTCTGCGTCGACTGCGCGAAGAAGACGCCTCCGGCGAGGCCCGAGGAGACGTCACCAAAGCCACGCTCATCGCAATCCCAGGTTCCATCGGGGCCGGGGTAGACGTGTTCCGGGACGAAGTACCAGTTCGAGTGATGCCAAGCGCCGTCGTTCCGCTGACGTACTTTGGAGACGAAAAGCGGCTCCTCGTTGCCAAGCGTCCAACTCTGACAAACCCCAGTGACCTCCTCGCCGACATCGATCGAAACGGCCTCGAAGGTATGCGACATCGTAGGTGTGATCTCCGACGGCTCACTCTCCTGCGAACAAGCGGCCAAGCCAACGACGAGCAAGAGCGAAAACAACAGAGCGCGAGCCATGAACCGAGGATCGCGCTGATCGCCAAGAGTTGCAACATCCGAGAAACGGTCGTGACGCACGTGCTCGCGGGCCGGTCGGATGCAGATAGAGCGGGAGACGGGATTCGAACCCGCGACAACCTGCTTGGGAAGCAGGAACTCTACCACTGAGTTACTCCCGCGAAGAGGGGCAAGAACTAGCCCTGCCTGCACAGCGCGTCAAGCAAGGCAATCGCGGGGATGATACAAGAGCTAATGCGCCTTGCGCTTTGCCTATGCTTGGGATTGTTCGTCCTCGGCGGAACCGCGCGCGCGCAGGATCTCGTCGCGCCCCGCGTGAAGTCCTTGCCCGGCATCGAAGTCCCGGCTGGCGTCGACGTGCCCGAAGGGGGAGTCGTACGGGTGCAGGTTCGCATCGACCCCGATGGAAGCGGCATCGTCGAAAGTTGTGATGCTGGGCGTTTGCTCTGTGATCTCGTCGTCGATGCGATGCGGCGCGCCGAGTTCGCGCCCGCGACGCGCGATGGACATCCTGTCCCCTCACAAGTTGCCGTCGATTTGAAGGTGCGCGAGCCCGCGGTCGACGAGCCGCCTTCGGAGACGGTCCTGGAGCCCTCAGCGGCACGGCTGGAAAAGGAGCTGGTCTTCTCGGAGACGGCCGAGGTCGACGCGCGCGTACAGGTTCCAATCAAGCTCGAGCTCGAGGGGATCAGGAACATCCCGGGCACGTTGGGGGAACCCTTTCGAACGCTCGCTCTCATGCCTGGGACCGTCCCGGTCGCCAACGGTCAGCCCTACGTGTACGTGCGCGGTGCCCCGCCCTCTGGCACCTCCTACCTCTACGATGACATCGCTATCCCGCTGCTGTTTCACTCGGCGTTGGGGCCAGCGACGATACAGTCAGGTCTCATCGGGGGCATCGAGCTCTTCTCTGGTGTCGCACCGGCGCGCTACGGCGGCGCGACTGGGGGCGTCGTCTCCGCTCGCGCGCGCAGGTTCGAGAACGACCGCGTGCACGGTGAGGCCGACCTGCGGTTGATCGATGTCTCCGCGCTGCTGAACGTCCCGATGCCCAAGGAAGGGTCGATGACCTTTGCTGGACGCTACGGCTTTCCGAACCTCATCCTCGGCGCCATCGACGTGGACGCCGACGTGGACTTCTGGGACTACCAGTACCGCACTGGCGTGGACATGAGCCCTCGTTCCCGCTTTGAGGTCGTGGCGCTCGGGGGCCGCGACCGCTCGGTGTTCGACGCCAGCGATCCTGACGAGAGGCTGGCGTTCGATCTTCAGTTTCACCGTTTCGATGCCCGCTTCGTCGGGCGCGTCAAGCGCTGGGACTTCGTGGGCACGATGCTCTACGGCTATGACTTCTCCGAAGTCGAGGACGCGTCGGGACTGGCCGTCGCCGACGCACGCGCAAACCTCCACCGTTTCGGACCTCGGTTCTGGGCCATCTTTGGCGCCCCCAAGGCGCAGCTCCGCATCGGCGGGGAGATGTCGGCGCTGTTCGGCCCCGTACAATGCGTAGGAGGCGTCCAAAACATCTCTACGCCCTGCGACGAGGACTTCCTGGAGCAAGAGAATCGGCGCATCATCGGAGGCGCTTTCGTCGACTCGAACATCTCTGCGCTCTCGTGGCTAGACGTGTCGCTCGGTCTGCGCG
>JBATLA010000311.1:0-2287 GCA_049669945.1 Polyangiales bacterium
GCGCCGGCGATGAGGTGGAGATTCGGATGCGACACTCGGCGCTCACGGCCCCCGTGCCCAACGGCGAAGCCCGCATGATGTTCACGATCGGTGACGAGGTCGCCCTCGACTACGAGGTGCTCATCCCCTCCGATTTCCAATTCCCCAGCGTCGTATGGACCGCGCCCAAGGACTATCCGCAGGGGACGCAGCTCTTGTTCCACGTAGATAACCACGGCTCCAACGAGTACATGCTCATCGAGGCAAACGTCCTCTAAGCCCCTGGAAACAAAGACCTTTGATGGCCTGCCGGGCCAACGAATGACCCAGCTCACCATCCACTTGCTCAAACCAAGCCCTTAAGGAACCCTCAGCCCATGCGCCTGATAACTCTATCAACCTTCTTAACTCTTCTACTCATCGGTTGTGCTGACGGCAGCACGCCAAGCAGTGGCGCGGGCGGCAACGCCGGCACCGGCGGCACCGCAGGAACAGGTGGCGGTGGTGGCACCGGCGATTTCATTGCGACCCTCAGCCACACGTACGACGCCCAGAATATCGACGTTGCGGAGGAGTCCTGGAATGTCTGCCAGAGCTGGGTGCTCAACAACGACGAGCCGATCTACGTCCGCAAGATCCGGCAGAGCAACGACGGTGGCTGGCATCATTCGAATTGGTTCTTCGTGCCAGAAAGCGTCTTTGAGCCCAATCAGCCCCACTTCGTGGACGAAGGCCCCGACGCTACCTTGGAAGGGACCTGGAACTGCGACGACCGGAACTTCAGTGAGTATCTGGCCGCGGCAGCAGGCGGTGTCTTCTTCGCGCAGTCGACCCAGGCGATGGACGAAGCACAGGCGTTTCCCGATGGCTCCGCGCTCGAGATTCCCCCGCACAGCGTGATCGGGGGGAGCACGCATTTACTGAACATCTCCCCGGCTCCGATGGAGACCGCGATGAAGATGGAGGTAGAGCTCGCCGATCGCGAAGACGTCGACATTCGGCTCACGCCTTTCAGCTTCGCGATCAGCCGGCTCCGGATTCCGCCCATGGTCGACGGCGTTCCGACTGAATCGAGGACGTCGATGGAGTGTGACCTCCGCGACGCGTTCCAGAGGCACCTTGGCAAGGACGAGGTCGACTACAACATCTACTACGTGCTCGGTCACTACCACCAGTGGGGCAACTTCTTCAATCTCAGCTTCGTCCAGGATGACGGAAGCAGCGAAACGATCTTCGAGATCAAGAACACGATTGGCGAGCCGATCGGCTCGATCATCGACCCGCCGATGAACAACAAGGGCGCGAGCAAGCTCCGCTCCACGTGCGGGTTCATCAACAACACCGACGAGACGCTGACCCGCGGTCTACAGTACGGGGAGATGTGCGACTTCCTCGCCTACACCGATTCGAATCTCAAGATTGGCTCCGGCGGCTCGACCAACCACGAGATGGGCGAGAACGAGCTCGGCATGCCCATCTTCGAGGTGGATTGCCCCGACGAGGGGATCACCGGCTTCAAGGCCTACAACGACGAGTTCTAGCGGCGAGGAGCGGCGCAGCCCCGTGGCGACGAAGTCGCTTTACGTGGGGCTAGACGTTGAAGCGGAAGTGCATGACGTCGCCATCGTGCACGACGTAGCCTTTGCCCTCGATAGCGAGCTTACCGGCGGACTTCACAGCCTGCTCTGAGCCCAGCTCGAATAGATCCTCACACTTCATGACTTCGGCGCGGATGAACCCGCGTTCGAAGTCGGTGTGGATCTTACCGGCCGCCTGCGGCGCCTTGGTGCCTCGCGCAATCGTCCAGGCGTGCACCTCGGGCTCCCCAGCTGTGAAGTAGGTGATCAGGTCCAGCGTCGCGTACCCGGTGCGAATCACCTTGTGAAGCCCCGGCTCGTCGAGGCCGAGCGATTCGATGAACTCGGCGCGCTCCTCTTCGGGGAGTTGCATGATCTCGGCCTCGATCGCGGCGCTGATCGCCACGACCGGGACGCCACGCTCTTCAGCGAGCGAGCGCACCTTGGCGACCAGTGGGTCGGTCTCGATCTCAGCGAGCTGTTCGTCCTTGACGTTGACCACGAAGAACGAGGGCTTGCTCGTCAGCAGGAACATGTCGCGCAGGACCTTCTCTTCGTCCTCGTCGTTCGCGGCCACCGCGCTCGCGGGTTTGCCCGAGTCGAGCGCCTCTTCGAGCCTCTTGCACAGGGCCACAGCCTTCTTCTCGAAGGCATCCTGGCCTTTGGCGGCCCGCTCCGCCTTGTCGAGGCGCTTCTGCACGGTTTCGAGGTCCTTGAGGATGAGCTCCGTC
>JBATLA010000312.1:0-4678 GCA_049669945.1 Polyangiales bacterium
CGCTTTGGCTGATGGCCATCGGCGCGTGGCCAGCCTTCGTCGACACCCAACTCGATCTCATCCCGTCCTATGTGGATCGAAGGAGCGACGACGGCGCCGCGACCACGGCACTCGCGCGGCTGGTCACCCTCAGGCGCACCAAGCTGGACTTGATCCCCCTGTTCTGGGCGGCGCCCTTGGCCTTGGCGCCGGCGATTCTCTTCGCGCGGGGGCGGGGACGACCCGCGTGGCTAGGGCTGGGCGTCGCGCTGGTCTGGTGGTTCGTCGCGCTGGGCAACGTCGTCACCCAGGGCAAGTTCTTCGACTACCACTACCTGCCCGTTCTGGCGCCTGCATCGCTCATCGCCGGCCTCGGTTTCGGAGTGGGGCTTCGCCGCCTACTCTTGCAGCTGCCCAACCGCAAGCTTCGAGGACTATCCGTCGTCGCCGTGCTGGCAGTGCTCATCACAGTGACCCCAATCGGAGGTAGGTTTCGAGAGCTCGGACGCGTCACAATCGGCAGGCAAACCATCGAGCAGTACATCGCAAGTCGGCGCGAGTACTCCTTCCCGGCCTACAACGTCGGCGAGATTCGTCGCGTGGCGAAGCTCTTACAAGACACCACCACGCCGGATCAGCGCGTGTTTCTGTGGGGGTACGAGCCCACGATCAACGTGCGCGCCCAACGGCACACGGTCAGCCGCTTCCTCTACAACTTCCCGTTGCGCGTGAGTTGGGGTGATCCGGCATATGAACGAGAGCTCATGAATGCCCTTCGCGCTAGGCCGCCCGATGTGATCGTCGTGTCGTCCGGAGATCGATTCCCGGGTCTCACGAAAACCTACAAGGACAGCGCCGCGCTCTTGGTCGATTTCGCAGAGCTCGACTCGTTCGTGCGCGAGCGGTACGAACGCGCCGAAACGCTCGGTCGCTATACGCTTTGGAGGCTCGGTACGTAGGTGCGCGGGGTTGTCAGCACGCTCATCCCGAGCCATCCTCGACCTCGCATGCGTCGCGGTCTCACGCTCGGCCTCTTGGTGTTGTCGACGTTCGGATGCGAGCGCTCCCTGAGGACTGGCCCGCCCGACATCATTTTGATTTCCGTCGATACGTTACGCCCAGATCACCTTGGAGCGTACGGCAACGAGCAGGCCAGGACGCCCCAGATCGACGCCCTTGCGACAAACGGCACTACGTTCGTCAATGCGTTTGCTCCAATGGGACGAACGACCCCGTCGAGCACGGAGTTCTCATCCCCTCGCTCCTCAAAGAGGCGGGCTACTCCACCGTGGGGGTCACGGGAAACCGCGCGACAAGCCGCTCCTGCTCTGGGCCCACTATCTCGACCCGCACTGGCCGTACGAGCCTCCGCAAGAAACCGAGGCTACGACTGCCTGCTCATCACTGAGCGACATCGAACGCGGAGTGCGGGAAGCAAACGCCGACGGTCGCGCGCTCCGCCTCCTGCCCCAGTGTCAGAAGGCATACGATGAGGAAGTCGCATTCACCGACGCCGAAGTCGGAAGACTCCTAGGCCGTCTCCGCGAGACCGGGCGCCTCGCGAATGCTGTCCGGGCGACCACGGACCGGATACTGCATCAACAAGGGGCGGGATTCGCTCTGCTGGCTGAGCAACGTAATCAAGCCGATGCTGTTCGATCGAGAGAGCGACGACGCGCAGGGCAAGGACCTTCGCCACGAAAAGCCGGAGCTCTACGCGGAGATGCTTCGTGCGCGAGAACGGTGGAAGCCAGGGATGACCCGCGAGCGAAGCGTCAGCGATGGACGCTTCAAGCTCGTCGAACGACCCCGCTTCGAGGGTGGCTATTCCCGAACGCTCTACGATACGCACGCAGATCCTGCCGAAACGAAAGACGTGCAGAAGGCGCAGCCGGAGGCGCTCGAGAAGCTATCCCGCGCACTATCGGACTGGACCGCTGACATCCCTGGCTACACCCAAGAGGCGCTGAGTGATGAAACGGAAGCCCAGCTCAAAGCGCTAGGGTACATCGACTGGCTCGATCGCCCTCAAGTCGGGGGCAAGCTCGCTCGTCGATTGCGGTACCAATAAAAGTTTGCGAGGGTAGCGAGAAGTTGGAGGAGAGACGTCGGATTCCTTGCGCGAGCGCCTTCGCCACCCTGGCTCGTGCTCTGTTCCTCGTGGTGGCGCTCTCCTCGGAGGCAGGTGCGCAGGCACCCGACGCGTCCAGTTCGCCCGAGGGCTCCGGCGTCGAAGCGCCCGCGCAGGATGAAAAAGAGCGCCGCAATGGCGTCGAGCTCGGTTTCACGCACGCGTTTCAGCTTCTCAGGACGAGCACGAGCGAGGCGGAAGCTGGCCGTAGCGAGAATCTCTTGGGATTCGTGATCGGATACGAACGGACGCTGATTCCGCACAGACTGACGCTGGTCGTCGCGAAGCCGTTTCATTTCACCCGTGATCGTTTTGACTCGCCGTTGGACATCTTCTTGAAGGTCAACTTCCCGAAGGGACGCTGGGACCCGTACATCGGCCCCGGGATCAGCGGCAACCTCCGAGTGTTTGGCGGCGAGCTCGAGCAAGAAGAGGGTAGACGCCTCGAATACACGTTCGGCGTCGGGGCGATTACCGGCTTCATCTATTCGTTCACACCTCGATGGGGCATCTCGGTCGAGGTCGGCTATTTGTATTTCGTCAACGGCATCGCGCAACACAGCATCATCGACTCAGTGGCCGGCGTGTTCTTCTTCTAACCACCAGCGCCTCGTGACGCAGATACTATACGTCACGTAAAGCGCTTGGTTTACGTCGCGGCAAGTTGATTTCGCTGCGAGTCCGGGGAGTTGCGAAATTGATTGCGAAACCCGTTGCGACTTCGCTCACGCGCCGCAATTTCGGTCCGAGCGTATCGACAAGCCGCAGCGTTGCTTTCGCCGCTTTCTTGTCAGAACAAACGAGGATTGCTTTCTTGAACGACGCTTTGACCAAGAACGATGTCATCATTCATGGCGCCTACGAGCCTCGCTTTGAGCCGGTCGCCGAAGTTCTGCGCAAACAGGTCGTGACATTCGGCGGCGGCGGTGCGGCCAGCGTATACCTCGAAGGGAAATGCGTCGTCGACATCTGGGCCGGTGACGCGCGCCGCGACGGCACCCCCTGGGAACGCGACACGATGTCGATTTGCTTCTCCGGGACGAAGGGCGTGGCCGCAACAGCGATCCACATGCTGGCGACCGAGGGCTTGCTCGACTACGACGCACCGGTCGCCCGCTATTGGCCGGAGTTCGGTTGCAACGGCAAGGAGAGCATCACGGTCCGACAGGTGCTCGCCCACCAGGCGGGCCTGCACAAGACAGTGCCACTCGTCGACCAGCTCACGGACATTCTCGATTGGGACTTGATCGTCGGGCGGCTCGCCGAAACCGAGCCCGACTTCCACCCAGGCACCGCCAATGGCTATCACGCCGTCACGTTTGGCTGGCTCGTCGGCGAGCTTGTTCACCGGGTATCGGGACAGAGCTTCCCGGAGCTCATTCAGGACCGGATTGTGAAGCCTCTCGGCCTCGATGGACTTCGCATCGGCGAAGCGGACCGCGAGATGGACCGCTTGGCGGACCTCGTTGGGATGCCGCCGCGTCGGCGGCACGACGCCGCTCCGTTACCGGACGGATACTCAGCTCCGAGCTGGCTCCCACGCGGCCCGATACGAAGCCTCCTTCGACGAGGGCTCACCCCAAACAAGATGAAGGAGCTCTTCACGCACCCCGCGTTTTGGAAAGCATGCCTTCCAGCGATGAATGGGGTCTGCACCGCTCGCTCTTTGGCGAAGATGTACGCGGCACTCTCGCTCGGCGGTGAGCTCGATGGCGTCCGGCTAGTCGACGAGGATCATCTTCGTCAGGCCGCGGAAGTTCAAATGAAGCGGCCCGACAGGGTCGTCCTCTATCCGCTTCACTGGCGCCTTGGATACCACCGCGCCGACGCGCTCCTCATGGACGTTCCTAGCGCGTTCGGGCACTTCGGCATGGGCGGGGCCGGCGGCTGGGCGAACCCGGACCTCGGACTCGCGGCGGCGCACGTGCACAACGGATTCCCGCTCTCGCTCACGGGCCAGTTGCGCACCGTCATGATCACTGCAGCCGTGTACGAATCGCTGGGCCTCTACCGCGGCATCCGGCACACGCTCCGCAACGGACCGATCATCGAGCTCCTGCCCGCGCGCGCGGCCTGAGCACGCGGGCCGGCCAAGGACTATTCCGGATCTCCTTCGAGCGCGTCGAGGTCCAGCTCCTCGTCATCGCCCTCGAGCGCGTCGAGGTCCAGCTCTTCGTCATCTCCTTCGAGCGCGTCGAGGTCCAGCTCCTCGTCATCGCCCTCGAGCGCGTCGAGGTCGAGCGTCTCGTCGTCGCCCTCGAGCGCGTCGAGGTCGAGCGTCTCGTCGTCTCCTTCGAGCGCGTCGAGATCGAAGCCCACGTCGTCACCGTCCGACGGCTCACCGGGGTCACTGAGATCCACGGCGTTGCTCTCCACCAGGTTCGGTAGCCAGGTTGAAAGCGCCGGAATATAGGTGACGATGATCAACGCGAGGCCGAGCAAACCGATAAACGGAAGCACGGAACGATAGAGCTGCGTGATCGGTTTGTTGAAACGGAAGCTCGCGATGAAGAGGTTGAGGCCCACCGGCGGCGTCATATAACCGATCTCGAGATTCAATAGGAAGAC
>JBATLA010000313.1:0-8170 GCA_049669945.1 Polyangiales bacterium
GGTAGTCAACATCGCCATCATGGCCAGCGCCAAGATCGCGGCAGTTCGTGCGGGCAGCAGGTATGATTTTGGCATCGCGGATCTCCGGCGTCGGGTCGCTAGTTTGTACCGGGTTCGCGCAAAGGTAAACGGTTGGCGACCGTGCTAGGTTCTCGCGTGCCCATGCCACACCGCGATGAGGAGAACGCTGAGCCGCGGACGCCCGCGCGAGCTGCGTCGGCGCTGCGCCACGGCCCGCGACGCACCTGGCTCATCGCGCTCCTGAGCGTGCTGGGGATACTCGCCGCCCTTCTCGCGATCGGGCTCTACGTGTTGGCGAACCTCGATCATCCTTGGGTGAAGGGAAAGGTCGAGAACATGCTTTCGAACCTCGTCGGGACCGAGGTCCGCTACGAGGGCCTCTCGCTCTCGCCCTTCTCGGGGTTGGAGCTCCGAGGCCTGGTGGTGGCGACTCCCGAGACGCTTCGCTCACACGCGCCGGACATGCTGCGACTCGAAAAGCTCCGAATTCCCATCGAGCTTGGCCAACTGTTTTCGGGAGACGTCGTCATCCCTGCGATCGATGGCGGTCCCGTGGAGTTGACCGTCGTGATCAGCGACGATGGGCGCAACTCGTTCGGCGAGCTGATGCAGTCCGAGGGAGACCTGCAGGAGGCCTGGCCTCCGCTTTCCGGGAGCCTCGAAGCGTTCGAGGAGCTCTCCTTGGCCGTCGGGCCTGTTCGGCTTGGACCGATTCGCCTTTCCTCGATCGAAGTCACCGGGTCCGGGGCGCGGATACGGCAGACGAACCTCGAGCCACTGGGTTTCTTTTCCAATGGAATCTCTTTCATCGGGGAGCCGAAGGGCTCGGCGGAACTCCGCCCTGAGGAACGGGACGACGTGGTTCTGTCCGTGGTGGACCTCGCGGGGGACGGTTCCGTTCGCGAAGCGTATCTCGTTCCAAAGCTCGAGGTTCGGCTGCAAAGCGGTCATGTGCTCGAAGTGAGCGCGGATGCGGAGCTTCGCAGGCAGTCGCTCTTTCCGGAGCTTCGTCCGGTTCGTTCACTCCTGCAGGTCGAGTCGAGCGCGACCTTCGATCCGGACCGGGCGGCAACGACTCTGCAGCTGAGCACCTTTACGCTGTTCGACTCGATGCTGGACGCCACGGGGACTCTGGTATTGGAAGACGTCGCGCAAGTAGAGGACGACGATTCGGAGGACGAACGGGCCCTCCCGGCGCTGCCCTTCGCCAAAGCGACAATCGATGCCCGTGGCGAGCTCGACGTCCCCTCGCTTCCGTGGACTTTCGCCTGGCTGAGCATCGAAGACTTCGCCGGCCGATTCGAGCTGCAGGGCATCGAGGTCGATGCGTCGGGGCTGTTGGCAGGTACCTTCAGTGTCGAGGGGAACCTCGAACGTGCGCTCTACGGTGAGGGCCCCCTGTCTGTCACCGTACAGAAGGCGGCGTTGAGCAGCTCCCTTTCCGCGCCAGACGCGCCCACTCGGACACTCGGAACACTCGCGGCCGAAGCGTCGATCGACGATCTGAGCATCAAAGAGGAGGGCCGCTTCGCCGCATCGATCGCCAAGCTCGGCACGTCGCTGAACGTCACCGATCTGGGCCAGGAAGACTCGGGCATGTGGGGCTTGCGAGGCAGGGGGTCGCTCACCGGGTCGATGCAGCGAGTCTCTGTGAAGGAACGGCGCGCCGCAGCCGAGTGCAAAGCCGGAGTCGCGCTCGATGTCGACCTAGCAAAGCACGAGGTCGCAGGAAGCGTTCCGGTCGAGTACTTTTCGCTCAGAGCGCGGGGCTACGATCGCATACGGGTACGCGACGCACAGCTCGACCTCGTCGCGAGCGACCCAACAAACTGGGCTACCGATGCGGGGGCGCCAAGGGCACAGGTCGACATGGCTGCCGAACGCGTCGCCGTTGGGAAGCGTCACTTTCGCGCACCGCGATCATCAGTGAAGGTCCGTCGAATGGGCGTCGACCAGTACGCATTTGGTGCTCGGCTCGCGGCCGACAGGGTGAGTTGGGGAAGTTTCCCTCGAGACGCCAAAAGCTCTTTCGAGTTGAAAGCCCTCGTGGATGCGCAGAAGCCGGCACTCGACGCGGACGCCTCCCTTGCCATCGCTGGGGGCGCCGCCACGAAGGCCTCGCTGCAAGCCTCCCAGAACGCTTCCATTACGCGGTACAATATCGCCATCGGCGGAGAGGAGGCTGGACCTCTTCTGGGTGCGCTGTTGTTCGAAGACGGCGGCCGCAGCTCGGACGAGCTGAGCTTCGCATTCGAGAGCAGCGGAGCGTTTCGGGGTCTGTTCTCCAAAGATGACTCCGGCGCCCTCGTGCCGTCGCGGGCGCCGCTGCGAACAGCACGTGGCACGCACCGCTCCGGGCTTCGGGTGGAGCGACTCTCTCTGCTTCGCGCGGGTCTCACGCATCAGATTCGAGGACTGAACGTCGAAGCTCGCTCGACGCACGAGTCCCCGGGGCGTGGATCTCTCGACGCAAACGCCTCGATGAAAGAAGCCCTCTATGGCGACAGCGAGCGGCCCATGTCGTTGCATGACTATGCGCAGAGCCTGGACGTCGCCTACGCGGCGATTCACGGCGCCCCCTCTTTCTCCGTCAAGACGGATGGCACGCTCGAACATCTGGATCAGCCGTACGTCCGCCAGTACCCGATTCGTGAGGTCTCGTTCGGCGCCGAAGTCGACGTTGACGATACCGAGGTCTTCGCAGTTCGGCACGCCTACATGCGCAACGCTGCGGGCGGCACGAAGTTCGAAGCCAAGGGTTCGTACGAAGGTTGGCGGGATGCGATCCGCGCCACGGAGGTTTGCACCAAGGGCCTCAAAGGGTGCCCGGAGGTTGCCTCCATGTACGGTCGAGAGGCAGCTACGGTTACCGGGACGTTCGAGCAGGACTTCAGTTTCTGGCGGAGCACCGAGCGAACCAAGAGCGGCGGATCCATCGTCGTTCCGTTCACCGTCGAGTCAGGTGACCTCAACACGTACCGAGTCCGCGCCACGACGGAGATTCGCGACGTGGTACTCGAACTTCCGGAACACGGCCTTCTCATCGAGGATCTCGACGCGTTGATCCCCGTGGACCAGGAGTTCGCAACGGCACCAGAGCTCTTCATGGTGCCGGCAACGGCAGACAACGCCATCGCGCAGAAACGCTTCTTCGACCTCTATCCGTTCACTGAGAGAGATAGTTTCCTCACGCTGGACAGGATGCAGCTCGGACAGGAAGTCGTCGGCCCCGTAGCAGCGAACGTCCACGTCGCAGGGTCCACAATCGCGGTGGACCAGATCCATGCGGCATATCGGAATGGCTTCGTCACCGGACAGTTCCGAGCGGATCTCAACCAGGACGATCCCAAAATTCTGTTCCGAGGGCACCTGACAGGTGTTCGCGTGAACGACGGGGATGACGTCCTCGATGCCAATCTAGCCATCACGTTCGTGCCGACGACGCTCATTGTCGAAGGAAAGGTGCAGATCGTCAGGGTCAGCAAGGAGCATCTCTACGAGATCATCGACGTGCTAGATCCCTACCACGAAGACGAAGACCTCAATCGCGTGCGCCTAGGGCTCAAGTTCGGCTACCCCAAGTTCGTGCTCATCAAACTCGACGAAGGCTTGATGAACGCGAAGATCGACCTAGGCGGACTCGCCGGCGCGGTTCGTATCGACGAAATCAAGGGCATTCCCGTGACACCTTTCCTCGAGCAATACATTCAGCCGTACATCGAACGAATCCTGTCTCCCTCGCTATTCTACGAGGCGGTGCCGGCCGAAAGTGATGACCCGCCAAAGGTCAGTCAGGCGCTGGAGGGTCAGTGATGAGACTTGCCAAGATGTCGATGCTCGCCACGATAACGTTGTCCGCCGTCGGATCGGCTTGCATCAAGGCGCCCCCGATCGCTGTCATCGACAATCGTACGGCCCTCGAGGTTCAGGCGTCCGGCGAGTACCCCGTGCTCGAGTTCCAAGGCGCCAACGCCGCGCTTCAGCCGCGGCCGAGCCCGGTTTCAGCGAAAGCGATCGTTTCCAAGGCCGGCCTCTCCGCTGCGGGTCACGATCTCGACCTTTTCGCGGTCTCGCAGAGCGATGCCAAATTCATCGACGACATGCTCCTGCGTGGCTGTCTTGGCGAGGCTCAGGATGGCTTGCTCGAGTACACACCCGACCACTGCGATGCCGAGGTGGAGGTGAGCGAGGTCCTGCGCGCCGCCAGCCGCAATAACCTCCACCGGAGACAGGTGTGGGAGTACCTCGCCTCCCAAAGGTCAGCTCAGTCTCCGGCCGCCGCGAGAGACGCATGGCGATCGGTGCACCTCGAGCAAGTGCGTTGCGGCACATGGATCGAAGAGGGCGGCGTATGGACGCAGAAGGCGTGTTGAGGGCTCCGTCGTTGCAACGCGCGCTGCTCCCGTGCTTGAACGCGCTCGCTACGCTCGTGGCGCTGAGCCTGCCCATCGATGCGAGGGCCGAGGCCCCCGATGAAGCCGCGCTCGAAGGGAGAAAACGCAAGCAGAGCCCCGCTCTGCTCAAGCCGAGAAGAGTGACCATCGGCGACAGCAATCATTTCATGGGCGTTCTCGGTCCTGGCGGTCGCTACCTCTACTACGTCACCGACGAGTACAACGCGTACGACCTCTTCGTTCAGTCTCCGGTCAGCTCCACGGGTCAGCCTCTTTTCGAAGCCTTCGGGGACATCACATGGCCCGCAATCAGTCTAGACGGAAAGCACGTAGCCTACATCCGCTATGAAACGGATTCCCGAGGGGATGCCTGCAAGAGGCGGATCCGGAGCAGCGGAAAAGCACGCAACGATCGCGAAGACTGTCGCAACACCGACGACGCAGACTTGCAGATCTACTGGCGCAATGATGGACGTCTCGGCGTCCTTCTTCGGGAACAACTTCACGGGGACCACGTTCTTCTAGACGGCGCCTTCGAAAAGCACCCCGAGCGAAGAGACGCGAACGTCGTGGGCTTGGCCATCTCGCCCGATGAACGCTGGGTCGCCTATGTACCCTTGTCCCGCGTTCGCGAAAAGGTCGGCGTATCGTTTTCGAACCGAACGAGCGCAGAGGGCATCCGCGTTCGAAGAGCAATCCCGGGCGCCGAGGAGTTTGGATACGAGGCCAAACTGCCGGGAGTCTCTGGGTACCCGGTCTTTTCCCCCGATGGCACTCATCTCTATTTCTCCCAGTTCCTCAATGACACGAACCGCGACGGTGTCATTGACGGTGAAGACAACGGGGTCCTGTTCCGTGTTCAGTTTCACGGTGACGGCGAGAAACCGGAGTTCGGCAAACCTCGGCAAATGACGAACGCTCGTTGGAACTGCCACTATCCGTCCGTCCGGGAGAAGCAGATGGCGCTCACGTGTGCCATGGACGACAACATTCACATCTACCTCTTGTCTCCGAGCGGCACGATCCCTGCCGACTGGGATCGAGAGCGCATTGCCAAGGAGACCGAAAGAGTGCGCGATCGGTGGAGCGAGTTGTTGCTCCGCCAACACTTGCTCGTCAGCGCGCCCGATGATCCCGAGCGTGCCGCGCAACTCAAGGCCCTGACCAAGCTGCATCTAGACCTCCGCGAGTACGAGGCTGCAATCTACTACGGCGAGCAAAGAAGCGAGCTCCTTCGTACCGAGGATCGCAATGACTGGTGGTCGGAGCTCATGCTCCGGCTCGCGAGGCATAGACGGGCGGACCGGGCACTTTCGCGGGGTCGCTTCAGTGAGGAGTATGTTTACGAGTCGAGAACGCTGATCGAGTCGGTGCGAGCGGTGGCTACGGACGATTCCCCCGATTCGGAGGCGCTTCGTGCTCTCGTACTGGCTCGAATCTATTGTGACGTGGGGGACAAAGCTTCCGCGGCGGAGCTACTCGCTCGTGTGGAGCTCGCTTCGGTAGAAGATGAGGCCGTTCTCGACTTCGCCTTCCAAGAGTTCGATCGGTTTTACGGCCTTCTCGCAGCCTACGAGACACGGCTCGCACGTCTCAAAGAGGTCGCTATGCACCGAACTTCTTCCGTGACCGAGTCACTTCGGCACAGCAGTCGCTTCATCCACGTGCTGCAAAGAGGCCGTCCCCAAGAGGAGAGGCTCGGCCGTTTGGTCGACGCTCGAAGAGGCGTTCCGGACAGAACTCGTCTTGCGCTCGCGCTCGATCTCGAGATTGCATTGCAGCAGCTCACGGAGGACAACGCGGAGGCCGTTGAGGAGCAGCTCGTGAGTCTCTATCGCCAGGTCGATAACGCTCATGTCCGTCGCTACCTGGTCGTCAGTGCATTGCGTGCAGCCAATCGCGAGGACGTGGAGTCGCTGCAGCACTCGCTGCTCGAGCTTTGGGTCGAGTCCGCAGAAGAGGGTGACCCAGACAGGGCCGCATCCGCGAACCTCTATCGGATGGTCGTCCTCGAACGAGCCTATGGGGCCTTCGAAAGCGGAGACATGGAGACAGCCGCCCGCTATTTCGACAAGGCGCGTCGCGCGACGGACTCGCTAGCGGGTCATGTCGGCTGGATCGAAACACAGATGCGGCTCGGCGCAGATGCGCGAGCGACCGAGAACCAAGGCGAGAGCGAAGCGTCGAAGAAGTTCGTCGAAGCCTATCTATCGACGCGCGATCTGGGCTCCATTGAAACAAACAAGGAGCTTGCGAAGACCGTCGACAAAGCGAAAGAGCTCCTCGAAGCGTCGATCGACGAGGACCCGCAGCAGCCTCTCACGCACCTGCTTCTCGCGCACGCCTTGCACCACCGAGCGATTCGCCTCGGCGGGCGCGAAGACATGGCGCTTGCGGTTCGTCACTACCTCTTGGCCTTGGACCTAGCCGGGAATCGACCGCGCGTTCGTGCGCCCGCCCATGCGGGCATGGCTCTTGCGCAAGCTGCGCTTGGAAACCACAGGCGAGCGCTCGAGGATTTCGAGGCCCGCTTCGAGCTGCCCACCATCTCGACGGAGGAAGAGACCGCGCTTCTCTTGAGTTACGCGCGCAGCTTGTTTCACGTGAACAAGAAGAAAGAGGCAGTTGAAGCCGCCACGCGTGCGCTCGAGCGAATGCAGTCAGAGGGCGGAGTGACCGAAGAGCTCGGCCGATATGAGCCATTGATCCTCGACCGTCTCGCGCTCTACCAGCTCGATGCCGAACGCATGCAAGATGCACTTCAGACCCACGAGGCGCTCGAACGCTCGCTCAAAACCCATCCGGACGCCGCCTCCGCGGTCAACGAGGTCAAGACGCAGACCCGCCTCGCGACGGCTTATCTAGTCGCCGAGCGTCCACAGGATGCTTTGAGTTCCGTCACCCGAGGAGAGGCCCGCCTCGACGCTGCTGATCCCCTCCGCCCAAACGATATCGACCGAAGGGTACGCCCGGTCACGCACGAGTTCATCTATGACAAGGAGCAGCTACAGGTTCTCCTTTCCGGACTCGAGGCGACCGCAGCTCGGAAGCTCGACGACTTGCAGCGAGCTCGTGCCGCGCTTTTGTTTCGAAAGGATGCGCTGGACGCACGCTACGCTGTCGAGCAAGTCGATGAGGACCTGCTCGAGCTCGCGCGCACCTGCCTTCGGCTAGCCGACGTGGCCGAGCAAGAGGGGAACCTCGAACAGACGCGGGAATACCTCGAAGAGGGTCTTGCCTACGCGGAGCTGCACTCGACGGTGAGCGGAAGCGATGTGAGCGAGGTAGGCTTTCACCTACTCCGGGCGTACGCTTTGCTTCATTTCGAGGGCGACGTGGACCTCGCGCTCTACCAACGCGATTTGGAGCGAGACCTGCTGCGCTACTACGTGTTTCTTTGCGAGGTGCGCAATCCGGAGTGGGAAACGGAAAGGATGCGTCTCGAGATCTTTCTTTCGCTGCTCAGGATGGAGAAGCAGTCGTCTACTCGTCAGCCTCGACCCGGACCTGATCCCAAGTCTCGTCCGGGTTGAAGATCCTGATATCGTTGGCGGCCGTGGCGGTATCGTCGCCGAGGTCTTTTTCGTACACTATGTCGTCTTGATTGACGATGAACGTCTTGACGCCGGCCACGCCGTGCTCGGAGGGCCAGGCGAGCAACGCGAAGCCGCGTACCATCTGCCCGTCTTCGAAGTAGTCCATGGCGCCACCCGGTGCATCGGCGCCTTGCGCGTACAACATGCGGTAGAAATAGC
>JBATLA010000314.1:0-1758 GCA_049669945.1 Polyangiales bacterium
GCTCCCTACTGCTCGCCGGCACCCCGCAGGAACGCAGCGCAGCCGTCAGCGCCATCGGCGACGTGCTGATGCGCCTCGCCGCGTTCGTCCACCAATGGCGCAACGAGATCGAGGCCGTCGAGGTGAACCCGCTGGCGATTCTGGTCGGTGGAGAGCTCGAAGTGCGTGAGGCGTGCGTGACGGTTGGGGATGCGTTTAGCCGGTCCCTGAACGCGAGCGGCTGACGCTGGGGCTGCTGAGAAACAATTACGTATGGACCAGCCCTCTCCGCCGACCCCACCTCCATGGTCGGCGCCCCCGCGCTAGGGAGCGCACTCGACATGGAGGTTCGCATGCGGTGCTTCAAGTATTCGATTGGTGTTTGGGCGCTCGGGCTGTTGATCGGCGTGGTGTCGGGATGCGGGAGCGACGGGAGCGCCGGCCCGGCAACAGAGTTCGTCGCCGACCCGCCCGTGACACTGTCAGGGCCAACGCCTTTTGGCGAGTGCGGGGTCGTGCCCGGCCGAGAGGCGGAGCGGGAGAACTCGGTCGAGCCATGGATTTCCGTGAATCCGGTCGATCCTGAGAACCTCGTCGGCGCTTGGATCCAAGGTATGGCGGTCGGCCACGTCTCTTCCGCGAGCTTCGATGGCGGCGCCAGCTGGGAGGAGGTCGTCATACCTGGGCTCTCGGAGTGCTCAGGCGACGATCAGTATGGGCGCGTGTCCGACCCGTGGCTTGCGTTCGCGTCCAACGGTGACCTCTACGCGGTTGCGCTTCCGGGACCCGATTTTGGAGAGAGTGGTCCAGCGAGCATCCTGGTTAGCAAGTCCATCGATGGAGGGAAGACTTGGGGCGCCCCTACGACTGTCTCGGAGGCTGTCGGCGACGACAAGCCCGCAATCGTGGCTGACCCGGTAGATCCCTGCCTAGTGTACGTAGGCTGGACCCGCTTCACGCTGGACGATCCGCAAGAGACGCTCCTCAGCCGAACCACCGACTGCGGCGAGAGTTGGACGGACCCGCAACTGCTGTTCGCAAACACGCCGCCAGGTGGTGGATTCCAGCTCCTGGTGCTGCCGGACGGCACGGCGCTCGCGTTCTTCGAGGTCCAAATCGAGGGCACGCTCTACGTGACGCGGTCGACGGACAAGGGGGCCACCTGGGACGAGCCGACCCTGATCACGGCGACCGGAGTTCAGTCGAAGCCGGTCACCCCGGACGGCGCAGACATCGTTCGAGCGGGCCACTATCTCTTTGACGTCGCGGTGGACCGACAGAGCGGATACCTAGCGGCCGTCTGGTATGACTTCTTCCAAGGCGCGCCACTAATCTCACCCGGACAAGTTGCGTTCTCGTCGTCGACCGACGGCGGGCTCACATGGACGGACCCCGTTCGCATCGACCGGACTCCAGCCAACGACGAATTCGCCCTGGAGCAAGCGTTCACGGCGTCGGTCGAGATCTCTGACGACGGCACGATCGGAGTGACCTACTACGACTTCCAAAACGCGACGACCGAGGGGCCGCCGTATTGGTCCGACCATTGGTTCACCAACTGCCATCCGGAACTGGTTGATTGCAATGACCCGGCGAGCTGGGGCGAAGCGGTGCGCCTCACACCCGAGTCGTTCGACTACGCCCTGGCTCCTTACGCGGACGTGACGTCCAACCAAGGGTACTTCCTCGGCGACTACATGGGCCTGACTTCCGCAGGCAGCGACTTCCTGGCGCTCTTCTCGGTGACCACGGAGAAACACCCTGCGGACACAGTCTTCG